>JAGBQS010000138.1 GCA_017632695.1 Bacteroidales bacterium | reverse complement strand
TTTCTCGGTACTTTCGAGTTCCGGATGCGCGATGGTGAAATTATGGCTGTAATCGTTCAGCCTGGGCTGGCCGAAGAGCAGGTACTCGCGTCCGCGCATCACACTCTCCCGGATGTATCGCACCCCCTGGAACCAGATGCACTCCACCACGCCCGTTCCATCGGAAAACAGACCTTTGTAACGGTGTCCCCGTGTACCTGCGCCCTGCTCCTCGAACATCGTGAACTGTCCTTTCAGCAGGATGTACGGCATATCGCCGTGAATGTCCCTGATCTGATAGATCTTGGACTTGTCGACATACCGGTACGGGAAATACGTGAGCAGCTCCTCGACGGTCGAGACATTAATCTCGGCCTTGAGAAGAGCTGCCCTTTTTGGGCCTACACCTGGAAGATACTGAAGGTCCACGGGAAAAAGGAATTACTTTGTCTGACTGAAATAATGACGTACCGCCATTACTGCAAAGAGGATGGCCAACAGAATGCCGGCACCCAGACTCCACTCGAACGGCAGACCGAATCCGCCCTTCTGGAGCACCAGAATGAAGGTGGTGCAGACACAGGTCATGAACATGGCCGGGAAAAGGGTTACCAGGTACCACCAGCCTTTCTTGTTACGGATCAGATAAACCGTGATGGCCCACAGGGTGAATACCGACAGCAACTGATTGCACCAGCCGAAATAGCGCCACAGCATACCGAAACCGTTCTTATCGGCCATCGACCAGATCAGGATGGCAGCAGTAATCACAAACAGCGGAATGGAAATGAGCAGTCGCTTGCCCATGCTCTTCTGTTCCAGATGGAGGAAGTCGGCCACAATGAGACGTCCGCTACGCAGAGCCGTATCGCCCGATGAAATAGGAGCTACAGCCACACCGATGAGCGCCAGAATACCGCCGAACAGACCCAGCCAGTTCTTCGATATCATGGTGGCAACCGTACCGCCGTCGAAGCCCTTGCCGGTCAGTGTGTTCACCAGACCGTTCTCATTGAAGAAGTAGTTGGCAGCAGCAGCCCATACCAGAGCCACGATGCCCTCGGTCACCATAGCGCCGTAGAAACACGGCCGACCCATCTTCTCGTTCTTCATGCAGCGGGCCATCAGCGGGCTCTGCGTGGCGTGGAATCCCGAAATGGCCCCGCAGGCAATGGAGATAAACATCATCGGGAACAGATAAGCCAGATTGGCCTGCTCCATCCAGGCTCCGTTGCGGAACTTTCCGTCGTCCCACCATTCGTCCAGCTGGGGCTGCGCAATCAGGATATAGGCCATAATGCCGATAGCCATGAAGATGAGACAGAAGGCAAAGAACGGATAGATCTTGCCGATAATCTTATCGACCGGACAAAGCGTGGCTACAATATAATATATAAAGATGAGTGCAATCCACAGGTAGGAATTGAGCCATTGCATATCGGCCGAGAACCAGTCGGAGGTCATAGCACCCAGGATACTTGCCGGCGACGAGGTAAACACGGCTCCCACCAGAATCATGAGCAGCACCGTGAAGACCGACATCAGCACACGGACACGCTTACCCAGATAGGTTCCGATGATTTCGGGCAACGAGGCACCATCCTGCCGGAGGGAAATCATGGCAGCCAGATAATCGTGAGTGGCGCCGGCAAAAATGGTACCCAGCACAATCCACAGGTAACAGGCGGTTCCGAACTGGGCACCCATGATGGCGCCGAAAATCGGACCCACGCCGGCAATGTTCAGGAACTGAATCATGTAAACCTTCCAGGTGGGCATCGGGATATAGTCCACCCCGTCCTGCCTGGTATAGCAGGGCGTCGGACGGTTGGCATCGGGGGCAAAAACGCCGCTGATGAATCGTCCGTAAACGAAATAACCTATAACCAGAACGGCCAAGGCAATTACAAAACTGATCATTTTTAGGTATCTTTAGAGATATTTATTTACATTTTCAAGCGCAAAAATAGGAAAAAAAACTGAAAATTCGCCAAAAATCGGCCGAAAAATCGACTTTTTTGTAAAAATCCTTGCATTATATAGGAAAAGACCCTATCTTTGTGCCACTAAAAAACCCAAAGGACTGTGATTACGTGTAATCGGACAGTACCTGATAAGTAGTACTATTTATTAATTTTTTCTTAACAACTATTTCAAAACTATGGCACGTGTAATTGCTGCCGACAAGTGTGTTGCTTGCGGTTCTTGTATTGGTGAATGCCCTGTAGAGGCTATCTCTGAGGGTGATGTTTATACCATCGACGCTGATGCTTGCATCGATTGTGGTGCTTGCGAGGCTACTTGCCCTAACGAGGCTATCAGCGAGGCATAAATCGCTTAGAGGATTCACCTCTATTGTTAGCAAATATCATTTAGCGCCTGCTTCGTTCCGGAGTCGGCGCTTCTTTTTACCTTACGACCAAAAAACCTAAAACCTGATAATATGACCTCCATTCCTACAAAAATGCTTGCAGCTGTATTCTGTGTTACGGGTATGGCAACATCCTGCACCCGTCCGGCCGCTTCCGATCAGAAACCGCTTGTTACGGTCGGCAACCCTTTCCTTCCGCTTTGGGAACATATTCCCGACGGTGAACCCTACGTTTTCGAAGATCCGGACCAGCCCGGCAAATATCGTGTGTACATCTACGGTTCGCACGACTATCTGATCACCAATTACTGCGGTCGGGATCAGGTGGTATGGTCGGCGCCGATAGAAGACCTGAGCCAGTGGCGCTATGACGGCAGCATCCTGCAGGTCGGCACGAACGCCAACGGAGAACCCTTCGATGAGGACGGAACGGCCGATGTCCTGTATGCTCCCGACGTAACCCTGGTAACCGATGCCAACGGACAGAAAACCTACTACCTCTACCCCAACGATCAGGTGGGCGGCCGCAACGGACTGATTGCCAAGAGCAACCGTCCTGACGGACCTTTCGAAGTCTGCAACTGGAATCCCGACGACCCTAACCGGACCGATGGCGTGCTGCGATTCGATCCGGCCGTCTTTGTTGACGATGACGGACGCGTTTACGGCTACTGGGGCTTCGAACACTCTTTGGGCGCCGAACTGGATCCTGCCACTATGGCAACAGTCAAACCCGGAACCGAGATTGTGGACGGTATGATTTCCGGTCGAAATGAACCGGGCATCTTCCGCTTCTTCGAGGCTTCGTCCATCCGCAAAATCGAAGACAAGTACGTCTTTATCTATAGCCGCTGGACTGCCGAAGGCGAGTTCGGCCTGCCCGGAACCAACTACACGCTGGCCTATGCGTACAGCGACAAGCCGCTCGGTCCCTGGACTTATGGCGGAACCATCATCGACGGACGCGGACGCGAGATCAACGAGCAGGGCGACACCATCGCATCGGCAAACGTTTCGGGCAACACGCACGGAAGCATCTGCCGGATTAACGGCCAGTGGTATGTTTTCTACCACCGTCAGACGGGTCTCAACGAATTTGCCCGACAGGCAATGGTTGCTCCCATCAGCGTGAAGGTTGAGCCCGGCAAGAACGGCAAGGTCGAGATCTCGGAAGGCGAATACAATTCCGAAGGTTTTGCCCTGAACGGCCTCAACCCGTTGGAACGCCATTCGGCCGGCATCGCCTGCTGGCACACCGGACCGAAAGTCGGCATTCACGAATGGCCGGACAACATCTTCTTCGGGTCGTACATTGAAGCCGGTTACGGAACCGAAACGAACTTCGAGGCGCCCTACGACCTGAAGAACAACACCAACCGCGTGGTGTTCAACACCGACGGGTCGATTGTGGGTTACAAATACTTTAACTTTACCGAAACATCCGGCAAGAAGGACCTCTGTCTGCTGCTGCGGCTGATTCCGCTGGGCATCGACGGCACCCTCACCATCATGGCCGACCGTCCCTGGACTTCGCAAGGCGGACAGGTGCTGGGCACGCTCAACCTGACTGCCGATATGCCTCAGGAGTCGACCGAACTGAGCGTATCGCTTCCGGCCCTTGCCGGACTCTCCGGCAAACATGCCCTCTTCTTTGTCTTCCAGTCGGAAACCAAGGAACAGTCCATCTGCACCCTCGAGGACTTTGCGTTCTCTTATTAAAGATAATTGACAATTTTCCTAATTGATAATTGATAGTTGATAATTGATAGTTGGCCCTATGCTGCCAAGAACCAATCCGGACTCAGTGCCGACCGGATGGAAAAAAATTATAATCTATCAACTATCAACTATCAACTAAAGAAGTCAATTGTCAACTATCCTCTACAAAGCTCCCAGCCGCGTAACATAGGCCGCCAGTCGGGTGTAAAACTCAGTGTCCGACTGAATGGGGCATAGCCCCTCCCATTGATCCGCTGTACGACGTATGTTCAGCGGATTGTTGTTTCTAAATCCTCTTTGCA
>JAGBQS010000137.1 GCA_017632695.1 Bacteroidales bacterium | reverse complement strand
TTCGAGTTCCCCGACTGCTTTCGCCAAAGTTCGGGCGGCAGCCTGACCCGGGGTGAGCTGCGAGCCGTCGGGCAGGGAGAAACGGAAAGCCGTCTTCGGTGTGGCTCCATCGAAAACGGCTATATAGTGCGGAGTTACCACGTGGGCATCCTCCATAATTCTTCCTTTCGGCTGACTGAAAACTTCGGCAATCTGCATAGTTCCGGAACTGTAGGCTGATGAGGAGCAAAGAACCCGAAGCCTTTACGCTTTTACCTTTTCGGCCTTCTTCATAACGGGTTCGCCCAGACTCCTGGCGATGATCTCCTGCGAATCGAACAGCAGACGTTCCACGCCGGCATCCGTTCCTTCGGCTTTGGTGACAGCCGGCAGCGGATCGTGGATGACCAGTTTCATGCGGTGCCAGTGAATCAGGAGTGAGCCTTTCTTCATGATCTTGTAGGGACCCTCGATGGTAATCGGAACCACAGGCATCCGAAGCATGGCGGCCAGCGTGAAAGCTCCCTTCTTGAACCGGCCGAGGTGTCCGCTGGCGGTGCGGGTTCCTTCGGGGAAGACGATGATCGATGTCCCTCCCTTGAGCGTCTGCATTGCCTGGCGGATGGTGTGCATCATGCCCGATGCTCCGCGTTCGTCCACCCAGATGTGACCGGCCTTATCGCAGGCAGGACCTACAAACGGGAGCTTGCGGATTCCCTTGCGGAGCATCCAGCGGAAAGGCTGTCCGAGGGCGGCATACAGCAGGAAGATATCGAATGCACCCTGATGATTGGCTACGAAAACGTAGGAGGTTTTCGGATCCAGCTTCTCGCGTCCGATCACTTTGTACGGGCAGAGGGCCAGATAGCAGGTCGCCTTCGACCAGATCACACCCGGCCAGAATGCCATATACTTTCCCAGTCCGATCATGCAGCCGATATAGGTCACCAGACTGGTGATGATGGTCAGGACCAGAAAGACGGGAAGGAAGATGCAGATTTCGTAAAGGAAATATAGGATGATCATCTGAGTGCGATTTTTGGAATTAAATGAGGGTTGAATTGTTAAAAAATGGCATGTAAATACTATTTTCGGGGCAAAGATATTGAAAAAAACATTAAATATCGCTTTTTTTTGAGATTTTTTGCTCGACTTATCGAAAAAATCATTTACTTTGCACGAAATTTATTAGCAAATATATCAAAACTCAACATAAAATTATACTACTATGAGATTTCTCAAATTGTATGGAGGCTCAATCCTTATTATTTTGGCCGCAGCAGTTTTGTTCATCATGTTCAAGGTCGTTGAAATTGACCGTGGTACCTATAACATTGCTTTGGTTGCCTGTTTCGTTGCCATCGTCGTTGGCGTATTGCTCAACATCTTCGGCGGCAAGAGTGCAGACAAGATCGGCGGCAAATAATTTCCGGTAGGAAAGAAATAAGTGGGAAACTCTGCGTCCGGCGCAGAGTCTTCCCGCACTTTAATATTTATTGCGTGCGTTGGTAAATAATGACTAAGAGAACTATACTGGGACTTCTGCTTGCTGTGTGTGTATTTCCGTCTGTTTACGCTCAGAAGTTTACAAAGAAAGAGCAGGCACGCCGTGAGGCTCGCGAAGCAAACTATTTTTACGGAGCTAGTTTTACTTTTACGGCTGGATTTGAACACAGTTGGATGAACGAAAAATCAGTCGACCTCGAAACTGAGTATTACGGCAAAAGCGAGAAATGGGGCAATACCCACAATTTCTTTAATGTTGGTTTCCTGTGGGATCAGGCAATCAACAGGAAATGGGGTCTGCAAACCGGTCTTTACTACAAGCAGAAAGGCGGCGATCATCTGTACTTCTACGATAACGGTCTGGGCTACGGTTCCATCCTGCGGGATGAGGAAACGGAAGAGGCCGGCATCAACATGATTGAGGTGCAGTCGCAGGTGCGCTACTTTATTCCGGTTCAGTACCGCAGCCGGTTCTCGGTCAATGCCGGTTACTTCATCGACAAGTTTGTGAATACGCCCGGCGATGTACGCAACTGGAATCTGGGTGTGCAGGCCGGAATCGGCTACGATTACCGTCATTGGTCCTTCAGCGCCACCTATCAGTGCGGTCTGCTGCCGTCGGTTGTCGACGATTGCAATAGCCGTCTGTCTTCGGTTTCCCTGAACGTCGGATTCCGAATCTGGAAGAAGTAAATAAAATTTGAGACGTAAGAAGTAATAGAAATTGCCAGTTTGATAATTATTCCCCAGTTAGAAAAAATTTGTTCCCCAGTTGGAGAAATTTTGTTCCCCTTAAGGAAAAATAAAAGCTGTCAGTACTTGCTATATTTCATTATTTAATAATAACAGTCAAAACAACATTCCTAACATTGCATTCATGGAGTTCGAATTCAGTCCACTAACGGCCGTGAGTCCGGTTGATGGCCGCTATCATGGAAAAACCGAGGTCTTGAGCGACTATTTCTCGGAGTTTGCGCTCATCAAGTATCGCGTTCGCGTTGAGGTTGAGTATTTCATCGCCCTCTGCGAACTTCCGCTTCCGCAGCTGGCAAGCGTCCCTGCCGATGCTTTCCCGAAGCTGCGTTCCATCTATCAGCATTTTACCATCGCCGAGGCACAGCGGGTCAAGGAAATCGAGAAGGTTACCAACCACGATGTGAAGGCTGTCGAGTATCTCCTGAAGGAGGAGTTCGACAAGCTCGGCCTGGAATCCTATAAAGAGTTTATTCATTTCGGTCTTACCAGCCAGGATATCAACAATACGGCAGTGCCGATGTCGATCAAGGAGGCTGTGTACGATGTGTATATCCCTGCCCTGCAGGAGGTGATCGACCAGCTGGCTAAGTATGCCGGTGAGTGGAAGGACATTCCGATGCTGGCCCGTACGCACGGACAGCCGGCTTCGCCAACCCGTCTGGGTAAGGAAATCGAAGTGTTTGTGTACCGCTTGCGCCAGCAGCTCGATTTGCTGAAGCAGGTTCCGGTAACGGGCAAGTTCGGTGGTGCTACGGGTAACTTCAATGCCCACCATATTGCTTATCCGGAGCGCGACTGGCGGGCATTCGGCAATCAGTTCCTGAGCGAGAAGCTGGGTATCGGCCGCGAGGAATGGACTACCCAGATTTCCAACTACGATAATCTGGCAGCCCTGTTCGATGCGTTGCGCCGAATCAACGTGGTGCTCATCGATGTGGACCGCGATTTCTGGCAGTACATCTCGATGGAGTACTTCAAGCAGCAGATCAAGGCCGGAGAGGTCGGTTCGTCGGCGATGCCTCACAAGGTGAACCCGATCGACTACGAGAACTCGGAAGGCAACCTGGGTATTGCCAATGCCATTCTGGAGCATCTGGCCGTGAAGCTGCCGGTAAGCCGTTTGCAGCGCGACCTGACCGACAGCACCGTACTCCGTAACGTCGGAGTACCGTTGGGCCACATGCTGATTGCACTTGCTTCGACCCTGAAGGGTCTGCGCAAGCTTTTGTTGAACGAACCGGCTATCCGTCGCGATCTGGATAACGCCTGGGCTGTTGTGGCCGAAGGCATTCAGACCATCCTGCGTCGCGAAGGTTATCCGAAACCATACGAAACCCTCAAGGCTCTTACCCGTGTCAATACGGGCATGAACCAGGAGACCATATCGAATTTTATTGAGACATTAAATGTTCCGGAGTCAGTGAAAGCAGAGCTGCATGCACTTGCTCCATGTAATTATACCGGTATTTAATAGTAAAAAAAATCATCTAAAAACCAAATTCAAAACAATGGAAGAAAATCAGAATTTGTCGGCTGAAACCCCGAAACAGGAGGGTGGAGAACAGCAACAGCCACAGCGTCGTCGCAGAATTGGCGAAACACAAGGTCGCTTCAGTGCAGAGACTGCCGCTTACGATCGTCAGAACAGCTATCGTGCAGGCGGTTATCAGCCTAAGAACAACTACAATCCTAATTACCGTCAGGGAGGTTACCAGCCTCGTCCTGCATACGGTCAGGAAGGTGGCTACCAGCAGGGTGGCTATCAGCGTCCGAATAACTATCAGCGTCCGAATTATCAGGGAGCCGGCTATCAGCGTCCGGCTGCACCTCATACAGCTTACAACCGTTATCAGCAGAATGCTCCTCAGACTGAGGGTCAGACTGCCGAAAACAAGGCAGAAGGCGCACAGGAGAATAATTATCAGCAGGGAGGTTTCCAGCCTCGTCAGCAGGGCGGTTACGGCCGTCAGCAGGGCGGATATCGTCCGCAGGGCCGTCCACAGCAGGGTGGCTACGGTCGTCCGCAGCAGGGTGGCTACGGCCGTCCGCAGCAGGGCGGTTACGGTCGTCCCCAGCAGGGTGGTCAGGGTCGCCCACAGCAGGGTGGCTACGGTCGCCCGCAGCAGGGTGGCTACGGTCGTCCCCAGCAGGGCGGTTACGGTCGTCCGCAGCAGGGTGGCTATGGCCGCAACGGCTATCAGCAGCCACGTAAGCAGCAGCCTCGCAAGCAGGCATACAATCCGCATCGCCCGGTAGAATATACTGAGGCAATCGTCGATCCGAACGAAGAATTGCGTTTGAACAAGTACCTTGCCAACGCAGGTATCTGCTCTCGTCGTGAGGCCGATGAGTACATCCAGAACGGTTCCGTTAAGGTGAACGGCGAGGTTGTTACCGAACTCGGTACGAAGGTAACCCGCAAGGATGTCATCCTGTTCAACGATCAGCCTGTCAGCCTGGAGCGCAAGGTTTATGTCCTGCTGAACAAGCCGAAGGATACGGTTACCACCAGCGATGATCCTCAGGGACGTCAGACCGTTATGGATCTGGTTCGCAACGCATCGCAGGAGCGTATCTATCCTGTAGGACGTCTGGACCGCAACACCACAGGTGTGCTGCTGCTGACCAACGACGGTGACCTGGCTTCGAAGCTGACTCATCCGAAGTACGTCAAGAAGAAGATCTATCACGTATGGCTCGACAAGGACGTTGCCGAAGAGGATATGGCAAAGATTGCTGCCGGAATCGAGCTCGAGGACGGTCCGATTCATGCCGATGCCATCGCTTATGCCAATGAGGAGGACAAGAACCAGGTCGGTATCGAGATCCACTCGGGCAAGAACCGCATCGTGCGCCGTATCTTCGAGTCGCTCGGCTATCGTGTGACCAAGCTCGACCGTGTTTACTTCGCCGGTCTGACCAAGAAGAATCTCCCACGCGGCCGCTGGCGTCACCTCACTCAGCAGGAGGTGAACATGCTCAAGATGGGTGCTTTCGAATAAACTGAATAGAGGGTGGCCGGATTGCCGGCCGCCTGGATTTTTTGAGAATCAGAATTCTTATATATTTAAAAAGGTAGGTTTCTTATGAAACGCGAAATAATCAAGACTGTCCTGAAGGAAGCCAGACTGGATCGCGAGGTTACCGTTTGCGGTTGGGTGCGTTCCATGCGAGGCAACAAGGTCGTTAAGTTCATTGCGCTGAACGACGGCAGCTGCGTTAGCGGCATTCAGATTGTGGCCGACGTTGAGAAATTCGACGAGGCGCTGCTCAAGCGCATCACAACCGGTGCCTGTATCAAGGTTTCGGGTAATCTGGTAGCCAGTCAGGGTGGCAATCAGTCGTGCGAGGTGCAGGCTGCTTCCATCGAGGTGCTGGGTGACTGCGATGCCAACGAGTATCCGTTGCAGAAGAAGGGTCATTCGATGGAGTTCCTCCGCGAGAAGGCTCACCTGCGTCCGCGTACCAATCTGTTCGGCGCTATTCTCCGCATCCGTCACAATATGGCTATCGCCATCCATCAGTATTTCCACGAGCACGGATTCTACTATTTCCACACGCCGCTCATTACAGCCAGCGACTGTGAAGGTGCCGGCCAGATGTTCCAGGTAACTACCAAGAACCTTTACGACCTCAAGAAGGACGAGAACGGTTCGATCATCTACGACGATGATTTCTTCGGCAAGATGACTTCCCTGACCGTTTCGGGTCAGCTGGAGGGCGAGCTGGGTGCTACTGCTCTGGGTCAGATCTATACCTTCGGTCCTACGTTCCGTGCCGAGAATTCGAACACTCCGCGCCACCTGGCTGAGTTCTGGATGGTTGAACCGGAAGTGGCCTTCTACGATATGGACGACCTGATGGCTCTGGAAGAGGACTTCATCAAGCA
>JAGBQS010000136.1 GCA_017632695.1 Bacteroidales bacterium | reverse complement strand
GACGCATGCGGGTCAGTATGCGTGCTGCCGAAAACAGATTGCTCCTGAAGCCCTGAAAGACCATGCTACGGTTCAGTCGTGCCCGGGTGGAAGCCTGAATCTGTTCGACGATGTCGGCAGGCAGGGAGCCCCAGTCGGTGGTGCGTTCAATGAGCTCGTTGATGCGGATCTGCATGAGCGAATCGTCGTGCCAAAGTTCCGATTTCTGCTGGTCAGACTGATTCTGTTGCGGAGAATCCGGGTTGTTCTCCGGCTCTTTTTCTTTCCGGTTCTCAATCTGCTTGCAGTACCACTCGTAGCACTCGCCCATAGGCAGATGATAGTAGCCCGGGCCCTTCAGCGCACCCGCTTCCTTCAGCAGGCAGTAGCCGTCGGCAATGGTACAGTCGCTGCCCAGTGCGATGGCTTCGCCGCTGCAGCCTTCGGGGCGACGTTCGTAGGGATGTTTCAGAAACAGGCGGATCATCTCGATGCGCAGCAGCAGCTCGGTCTCCTTGTAGTTCTTGCGGGCCAGCAGCAGGGGATTGTATTCAATACGTCCCTCGCCGCAGCGCATGGGGCATTCCATGTGCGGGTTTTCGACCTCCTGCTGCAGGCATAGCAGCGAGTAGAATGCCGGTTCCCGAAGGAACCAGTTCTCGGCAATATCGTGCAGCATTTCCTGTGGGGTCATAGAACAGGGAGGTTAAGTTACAGTCCGGCAATAAAAGAGTTACAGTTCGGCTATGAACGACATGAGCTTCCGGGCAGTCTGAGGGGCTTGTTCTGCTATAAACAGCACCGCCTTGGGATAACTGCCGCTCTCGAAGAGATTTGCCAGATGGGCAATCGCTTCCTTGGACTGCATGTCGGTGAGGAGGTCCAGATAGCGGTCGAGGTTCGCGGCATATTCGGCAGGAGCCTCGGAGCCCGCTACTTCCAGGTGACGGAAGATGGATTCATTTACCATCGCCAGCTGGTGCAGCAGGTATTTGCGCAGTGTGGGTTCGTGCAGGTCGAAGTGCTGGAGGACTTCGGCACCCGTCAGTATGCTGTGGCCTGTCAGACTGCCCATGAAGCGGCTGGCAGCCTGCGGTCCGACAATACCGGCCAGCAGGTCGATGTCCGCCTCATCGAGTTCCGGATAGGGCAGGATGGCATCCGACAGGCGTTTCCAGGCGCGGCGGTCGGGTGTCTTCTCAAGACCTGTATCGATGCCTGTCTGCCCTTCGATGCCGTCCAGCCAGTGTCCTTCGAGCGTGATGAATCGCACCACACGCGGATCAACCCTTTCGGCTTCCGCCCATTGCAGCCACTCTTGAACGGTAGGGCAGAAGTTATAGGCATTGAAGCGCGATACCAGAGCAGGATCCAGATGGGTGAGCTGATACTCGTCGCCATCGTTGACGGCGGCAATCACGCGGCTCCCTTCGGGCAGGCGACGTCCAGCCAGTGTGCGGTTTAGGACCAGATCCATCACTGTCTGCAGCAGTTCCGGACGGGCACGGTTCAGTTCGTCCAGGAAGAGCACGATCGGCTCTCCGTCGGCGGGCCACCAGTAAGGCGGAAGGAACCCGGTGCGTCCGTCGGCCTTCTGCGGCAGACCGATGAGGTCACCCGGATCGGCCATCTGTCCCAGAAACAGCACCACGACCTTCATGCCTTTACGCTGATAGAAACGGGTCAGAATCTCAGATTTTCCGATGCCGTGACTTCCTATGAGCAGGATGTTCTGGGAGGCGGGAGTCACTTCGAGAATGCGCTCCAAACGCTTGGTATTTATGTTGACTGACATAGCTTTTATATTATTGACCGTGCAAAGATACAACAAATTCGGATATTCGTCAAGAAAAATGGTCAGTTTTATTTAAATAATGTCGGAATGTTTTGAAAAGTCAGAAAAAATGAGTATCTTTGCGCTCCAATAATAAGGTTAATCAGTAATGAAAAGAAGAATAACATTAACGGCACTCATGCTGGTTGTGAGTGCAATGGCAGTCAGCCTCCAGGCCGATACGATTCCGGTCGGTCAGTTCCGTTATGCGGGCGGATATGCTATGCCGAAGCCCGTCTTGATCGACAGTACCGACGTGAATGCCAAGCCCTACGACGCCAAGAGTCTGCTCTCATCGGCCTTGGACCTGAAAAAGGTGCAGGATGGCCAATTGTGGAGCGATTTGGCTGCGCCGGGCGATTCCGGAACCCTGAATCTGCTGGGCTTCGATGTGGAGACCTCCGACTATTTCAAGGGCAAGCTGAACCTCGATAAAGCCCCAAAGCAGTACGAACTGTATCAGGATGGCAAAAAGAGCCAGCCGGGCGACATTACCCTGTTGCCAGGTGCCCATACCTTTGTGGTGAAATATCTGTCGGAAGGGCACGACAGCCTGAAGGTGGCTTTTGTGGCCGACAGTGCCGCCAAGGTGCAGGCTTCGGCCTTGCGGATGGCCGATCCCTCCAAGGGCGGAAACTCTGTCTGCACCATCGAGCAGCAGGTGAAAGCCCGCCGTTACAGCGGTATGGAACTCTCGGCCGACGGCAAATGGATCCTGTATGCAGTCTATCAGAGTACCAACGAGGGTACCGATTGGACCTATTTCCTGATGGAACGCAGTACGGGCAGGAAAGTGAAGCTGCAGCAATCCAGCCATTGGCTGCCGCAGACCAATAAATTCTATCAGTTCCGTCGCGAAGGCCGGAAGCTCAATCTGGTGGTGACTGATCCCGCAGATCTTCACGATGAGGTCTGGGCGGAGAACCTGCCCGAGGCACAGCACTATGACATGTTCCCGACCGAAGACCGCCTCCTGCTCCGCATCGGACAGGAGGGGCCCAAGGAACTGAATCCCGATGCCTACCAGTTCCTGCACCCCGATGACCGTCAGCCGGGCTGGCGTGAAAGGAGCTATCTGGCAGTTTACGATCTGAAGACGAGTGTGACGCGCCAGCTGACCTTCGGCTACAACAGTCTGTGGTGTCCGGATATCAGCGCCGACGGACGCAAGCTGCTGCTCTGCAAGAGCGAAAGCCGTCTGACAGCACGTCCCACCAAGCTGATGAGCGTCTATGTGCTGGATCTGGAAACACAGCAGCTCGATACGCTGGTGAACCGCGACGGATTTATCGGCGGTTCGCTGTGCTTCTCGCCCGATGCCGGCCAGGTCGCCCTGCTGGGCAGCCCCGAGTGCCTGAACGGCGTGGGCAACGTGTGCGGTCCGGAGCTGACGCCGTCCATGATCGATAACCAGCTTTACATCATCGATGTTGCAACGAAGCAGGTCCGTCCGATGACCCGCGACTTCGACCCGATGGTGAACCAAATGGAGTGGAGCAAGGCTGATAACCAGATTTACTTCGTTGCCGAGAATCGCGATTCGCTGAGCATCTACACGCTCAACCCGAAGACCGGCGGCATCCGAATGATTGAGCAGCCGGAAGAGGTGGTAGGCGCCGTCAGCCTGTCGGCCAAGGCTCCTGTGGCAGTATTCAGGGGCGAGAGCCATAACCACAGCTGGCGTTTGTATGCGATGGAACTGGGCAAGAAGGCCAGAAAGCCTGTATTGCTCGAGGATCTGAATGCCGATATCTACGAGGGTATCGAGGTGGCCGAATGCAAGCCGTGGGTGTGCCGCAACAGCATCGGCGACGATGTCTGCTGCCGCTATTATCTGCCTAACGGCTTCGACCCGTCGCGCAAGTACCCGATGATTGTTTATTACTACGGCGGCTGTTCGCCAACGTCGCGCGACTTCGAATATACCTACCCCTGGACTATCTGGGCTGCCAACGGATACGTGTGTCTGGTGGTGAATCCGAGCGGTGCAACCGGCTTCGGACAGAAATGGGCTGCCCGTCACGTGAATACCGCCGGAACTGAACCTGCACGCGACATCATCGAGGCTACGCAGGCGTTCTGCAAGGAGCATGAATACGTGGATGCGTCGCGTCTGGGATGTATCGGCGCTTCGTACGGCGGTTTCATGACGCAGTACCTGCAGACTGTTACCGACATCTTCCGCTGCGCCGTATCGCATGCCGGCATCAGCGACCATACCACCTATTGGGGCTACGGCTACTGGGGCTACGACTACAGCGAGGTCTCGATGGCTAATTCCTACCCCTGGAACGCTACGGAACTGTATGTCGATAATTCGCCTATCTATCATGCCGACCGCATCAAGTCGTCGATGCTCTTCCTGCACGGCGACGAGGACACCAACGTGCCCTACAACAATTCCGTGCAGATGTACACCGCCCTGAAGCTGTTAGGCAAGGATGTGGAGATGGTGAGCATCAAGGGCGAGAATCACGGCATCCGCAAACCTTCGCGCCGCATCCTGTGGCACAATGTCACGATGGCGTGGTTTGCCCGTTGCCTGAAGGACGATCCTACCTGGTGGGATGCCCTTTATCCGAAAAGAACATTGTAATCTCACAAAGTAAAATATAAATGATGACATTGGATTTTGAAGGTCTGAATGACCATCGCCTGGAAGGATCGGCCGTGTTGCCGCTTTTCCCCGATGGTACGACCGATGCTGTTTTAGATGCTGACTTGTTCAATGCCGAGGAACTGCCCCTCATCGCATCGCGCGACATGGTGCTTTTCCCGGCTATGACGATGCCGATTGTACTGGGTCGCGAGAAGTCGATCCGCGTGGCCCGGGATGCCGAAAAGAACAAACATTATGTGGGCGTAGTGCTCCAGATCGATTCGACGGTAGAAGATCCCGGTCTGACGGACCTTTATAAGATGGGCTGTGTGGCCGAAGTGATGAAGAGTCTGGAAATGCCCGACGGGACACTGAATGTATT
>JAGBQS010000135.1 GCA_017632695.1 Bacteroidales bacterium | reverse complement strand
TCAGTTGACGGGTCGACTTGTTCTTCAGCAGCAGGTCTGTCTGCGTGTGCAGCGCTACGGTCATACCGTTGAACGGCATATTCCATACGGCCTTTTTCCATCGTGCCTCATGATATTCCACCAATCCTGTCCCGATACCTGCCTGACGGAAATCATCGACAACGGCCTGCACCAGCGCTTCGTCCTGGCAGGAATAGTTGGCCAGATTGATGCTTCCATAACACTGGTGGCTGACAAGACCGGGTTCCGTTTTGGCCGAACAGATAAAGGCCAGCCCGGCGGCTAACTGCACTTCGGGGAACATCTTCTGCACATCCTCCTCTACCCCAATGCCGTTCTGAATAAGTACCACCAGTGTTTGGGCGTGGAGCAATGGCGGCAGCAACGAGGGCAGCTTACTGTTGTTCACCGACTTCAGACACACCAGCACAACATCGCACTCCGGCATATCTTCCGTATGCTGATAGGCATTGACATCCGCCAGATGGAACGACCCGTCGCAGGAGTCAACCTGCAATCCGTGCTGTTTCACATACTCATAATCGCTGTGCAGCAGGAAATGAACCTCCTGTCCTGCATGAGCCAGTTTGGCTCCGTAAAATCCGCCAATGGCACCAGTGCCGATGATTCCGTATCTCATAAAACTATATTTTTCCTCTATATAACAGTAAATAACCGGTTTTGTTTTCGGATTTCCAAAGATTACTTCAAATAATAAGGCATCACATAGCCTTTACCGCCGGTCACATATTCACCATTGATGAACAGGATCTTCCAAGGGTGGATGTTCTTCATCAGAGCCTTTATCTCCTGAGCCACTCCATCAAGCGTACGGACTTTATCTTCTCCCGAAGGTTTCGCATAGACCTCGACATATCCATCAATAAAGTTTCCGGTAGCGTCAAACCGGAAACTGTCCGTTTTGAAATATATGCGAATTCCGCTTAAGCCCTTCAGTTCCGGATGGTTCCCGACGTTTAGCGGAAACTTGGCTTTGATATCTTCCTGGCTGTTCAGATCAGAGAACGAAAAACCTTCCGTAACTACCCGGTTATGGTACGATTTTTTATCCGTGACCTTTCCCTTATGAACGGAAAATATCTGCTCGTATTCTAAGTTCCGGTTAAAACCAGAATGATCGTAATACAACAGGTCGCCCTTCGCCGCCCGGATATCGGCAGTAACCCAGGTGGCAATAATTTCGTTATTCTGGTAATAGTCCGAAAACACACGGCGCATATCGGCTTCATCGATGCAACGAGTGATGTGTTGCTGCGTCTCCTTGTTATAGCATTCCACCATGATACTGTCCAGACAAAGACGGTTTTCCCGAATACTCCACCACGCCGTGTAACCATCCCAGTTGGCTGTTGTCCATGAACGGTCTTCCGGCAGTACGGTCTTCAGATTGTGATAAAGAGTGGAATCAGACCAGATAGGTCTTGCGAGCAAATTCCAGAACTCGCCATCTAAGATAATAACGTCTCCGCTATCGGCGGTAGCGAAAGCAGCTATGGTTATCGCAAAGGCAAAAATGCCGGTAATCAGTTTCTTGATCATAAGCATATCGGTTTAGGTTACGCTGCAAAGATAGGGTAATTGATACTTCTGTACAAATATTATCGATAAACGGCGCAAAAAAATCGACAAAAAGATTACTTCACAATAATTTTTTTACCTTTGGTAATGACTAAGCCTTTTGTCGGTTCAGAAAGTCGCTGGCCCATCAGGTTATAATAACAGTTGTCCGTAGAATCCTGCCGGCTGATATTCCTGATAGAGCTTTTCATACCGAAATAGTCATCAAGCAAAGGCATCCGGTGTTCAATCCAATCCTTTATATACTCAAATTCGTGGGCAAAATCCAGATTGAGGCCGGCAATGTCGGTATCGCCGCTCCACCGCTGCACTTCACGGCAGGCAGCTCCACTCTCACTGATGAGATTATAATATTTCCGGTAGCGTTCTGTAAGGCTGTCTGTAGCCAAGACTCCCTCCCGTAACTGCCGGTATCTGTCTGCAACCCGCTGGTTGTAGTTGTCGGGATCCAGCAGTTTTAAGCGGTAGCCTATCT
>JAGBQS010000134.1 GCA_017632695.1 Bacteroidales bacterium | reverse complement strand
AGTAACCGGGGGTACTGGCGAGCGTCAGCTCGACAGCACCCTCGGGTAGCAATGGCAACTATCAAAGCACTCTGAAGGAGTGCCCCTCGGATAATATATGTCCCATCTAACATCTGCTCGCAGAAATCGCTGATAGCGCAGAAAGCCCAACCAGACGTGGGGCACTCCTTCAGAGTGCTTGGTTTGTTGCTGCTACCATCCGAGGGTGCTGTCGGGCCGACGCCCTCCAGTACCCCCGGTTACTGAGCGGTGACGCCTTCAGCGTCAAAATATTTACGATTTATGCATTTACGATTTGGTCTTTTATTTAACCATTTGGTTATTTTTTACGAATTGAAGCATTTTTTGATTTGTAAGATTGGATAGAATCGTGTTCGTGGTATGTCGGAAATTCCGACACACCTGCTGTTCGTCCAGTTCTCCGTTATATCCGTGTTCGATATAATTACTTTTGAACATCGAAAAGCACGAAAAACAACAAAATTTGCAAAAAAACGTTCACAAATTTGTGAATATAAAACCAATTTCCTATCTTTGCACCCAGAATAAACAATAGAATATGATTGTCACTTTCGAAGAAGACTATCTCAGGGAGCTCTATGAGGATGGGCAAGCCAAAGACAAGAAGCATCGCTTTCAGCCACTAATTGTCAAAAAATACTCACGCGTGGTAGATCTGATGATAGCGGCAACTAACGTGATGGGACTGACAAAATATGGCGGATTGCACTACGAGCATTTGCACGGAGATAAAGAGGGTCTATCATCTGTGAGGGTGAACAATCAGTATCGCATAGAGTTTAAAGAGATTCTTGAAGGCGATAAGACCATTGCAGAAATGGTGAGTTTAACAGAATTGTCGAACCATTATAAATAGTTAGATTATGGTACACGTAGAGGGAAAAGACGATAAAATGGTTGCCAACAATCTGGAACCGCACTACCTGACCCATCCGGGCGAGGTAATTAAGGACGAACTGGACTTTCGTGGCATCAGCCAGCGACGCCTGGCTGCTGAGATTGGCGTGCCTGCCAGTCAGCTGAACGAGATGCTGAACGCCAAACGTCCGCTGAGCGCTGAGATGGCACTCCTTATCGAACAGGCCTTAGGCTTGGATGCTACACCCTTGCTGACTCTGCAAATGAAATATAACCTGATGTCGGCCAAACGCAACAAATCTTTTCTGGAGCGACTGAAAGAAATACCACGAATCGCTGCGGTATTCTAATTTATTTTCGTGAAAGTAAATCCGACAGATAGAAATGCCATTTTGTCGGATTTTTCTTTTTTTATAGATAAAAAAACAAGAAATAGAGCGGAGCGCACCATCGATTACTGGGAAAATAAGTATTTTTGCACTTTGAATATCAATCTTTGTAAGTATGAAGCGTTTATAACTCAAGTATCGGATGACTGGAGTTAACGGACGGTAAAACAGGTAACAATGGCGAAGAATAACGTCTCACTTATATAACTTATTTTATGGACAATATCAGACACATTGACATTCTGGTAATCGGAGCCGGACCGGCCGGCTCCATGTTTGGATATCTGGCCGGAAAGGCGGGATTGAACTGTCTGGTGGCAGATTTTGCCACTTTCCCCCGTGAAAAGATTTGCGGAGGTGGTCTTACACCCAAGGCCTGGCGTCTCCTGGACAGCCTGATGCCCGGCATCAGGTACGACTACCTTCCGGTCCGTCACATGCATTTCCAGTTAGACGACAGTCCCTCGTGCGAATTTGAATCCGAACACGAGATACGTATGACTAACCGCAAGGATTTTGACTATGCCCTGTTGCAGTATTATCTGCAGGCAGGCGGCGAACTGCTCAAAGAAGCATTCCTGCGCTATGAACTGCAAAAGGACGGACGTATTCTGGTAACCATGAAGTCGGGTCTTCAGCTGACCTGCAATTACCTGATTGCCGCCGACGGCTCCAACAGCAGTGTGCGCCGGCAGATGTTCGGCAAGGTTCCGAATCAGATGCTTTTCATGGAAGAGTATGCCCCGAAGCAAGGTCCCGCCGAGGCGTTTGTCTACTTCTCACGCCGTTGGGTTCCGGGCGGCTTCTACAAATTCTCCAGCTTAGGCCACGATATCTATGGATTCCGCGGACCTGTTACCGACCGTGAGATATTCAGTCAGCTGCTGAAGGAATTCAATGTTCCGGAAACCAGATTCATGGGCGCGTTTATATCCCTCCATACGGTAAAGTCGACAGTCCCCAACATCATCCTCATAGGCGATGCCGGCGGATTTGCCAATAAGATTACAGGCGAGGGCCTCTACGATGCGTTCAAAACCGCATATAACGCCATTAAGGCCATAACGGAGCACAAACCGTTTGAGAAAACCAACCGTCAGATATTCCGGAAGATGGAAATGCAGGAGAAGAATTCCCATTTCTTCTTCGGTCCTAAAGGCTATAAGCTGCTTGACTTCTGCATGCGTCATCCACGCTTCACCAAATGGATCTTCGATGCCAAGATGAAGCGTGAAACGTTAATGTGGAAACTAAAACAGCGCGTGTCTGGAAATTAAGAGTTCTTCCAGCGGACCCGCATCTGATCGCCGATAATGGCCTGAACCTCCCGAACCAGCTCCCAGTCAATGGGAGCTTCGGCGTAGGCGATGTTCTTACGCACATTATCGGGATTGGCCGAACTGAACAGCGTAGTGGCAATGCGCGGATTGCTGATGGCATACTGAATGGCGAGCTTCTCGATCGGATAACCCTTGGCGTTGCAGTATCCGACCGCCTTGCGGCAGGCCTCGACCAACGGCTTGGGAGCAGGATGCCAGTCGGGCACTCCGCGCGTTGACAGCAGACCCATGGAAAGCGGCGATGCATTGATGATGCCCACCTGATGGGCCTCGAAGAAATCGAAATAATCGTTCAGGAGTTCGTCGTTCAGCGAATAATGGCAGAAACACAGCGTGGCCTCAACGGTTCCGGGCTCTGTATGCTCGATGACCCACCTGATGTTTTCCGGCTGCAGGTCGGTGATGCCCACATGACGCACCACACCTTTCTTTTTCAGTTCGACCAAAGCCGGAAGGGTCTCATCGACCACCTTCTGCAGTCCGCCGGGAAGATCTTTCTGGAACTCGATGTCGTGCACATTGATGAGGTCGATATAGTCAATATTAAGTCGTTCCAGGCTCTCATAAACGCTCTCGGTTGCCCGGCGTGCTGAATAATCCCACGTGTTAACGCCATCCTTTCCGTAGCGGCCCACCTTGGTACTGAGGTAGTATTTGTCGCGGGGAATCTGCTTCAGGGCCTTTCCCAAAACCGTTTCGGCCTTGTAATGACCGTAATAAGGCGACACATCGATAAAGTTCATGCCACCCTCGACGGCTGCAAAGACAGCCTCGATGGCCGAAGCCTCCTTAATCTCGTGAAAAACACCGCCCAGTGACGATGCACCGAACGAAAGATCGGATACCTTCATACCCGTTTTGCCAATTTCCTGATACTTCATTTTATTTTGCGGATTGCGTTAAGGTATTGTGATAAATAAACAGCGCAAAGGTACTGTTTTTTTACTAAAAATGCTTTTTTTAGCCTAAAAAAGAACAAAAAACAACACAATTTTATTATTTTTTTTCATTTTTTTGACCTAAACCATACCAGTATTACGCAAAAATCGTTATCTTTGCACACCTTTATGAAGGTTGGAGACGAATGAAAAAGCTATTGTATTGCCTCATCTTTTTAACGCTGTATTGCCGGTGCGGAATCGGCAACGTACAAGCCGTTGAAATCGAAAAGGAAGACGTTGTCATTCTTTTCGATAACGATGTACACGGATACATGGTAGGCTATCCCAAGATCGCTGCTCTGAAAAAAGAGATGCTGCGCAAGACTCCATACGTCAATGTACTTTCGTTGGGCGATTTTTCGCAAGGCAGCGCGCTGGTAGCCGTTTCTCACGGTATGTATGCCGTCGATGTAATGAACAAGATCGGATATGACTATATCACGCTCGGCAATCATGAGTTCGACTACGGCCTGGAACAGCTCGACCACATGGTGGAAGCCCTGCACGCCAAAACACTGCTCTGCAACTTTACCGACCTCCGGACCAACCGCCGTGTGTTCCCGGCATACAGCATACGCGAACTGGGCAACCTGACCATCGGATATATCGGCATCACCACTCCGGTCACCAAGACCAGCGATTCGCCGGAAATTTACGTTGACAGTCTGGGCAACGACATCTATACCTTCCATCGCGAAAATCTTTACGAACTGGTCCAGTCGTACGTTGATACCGTTCGCAGCATGGGTGCCAATTTTGTGGTGCTGGTGTCGCACCTGGGCGACAACATCGTTGTAACCCAGACTTCCGAGGAAGTGATCCGAAGGACGAGAGGCATCAATGTTGTGGTTGACGGTCACGCCCACCATGTCATTCCGAGCAGAATACTGCAAAATATCGATAACCAGCCTGTACTGCTGACATCTTCCGGCGCACATTTCCAGAACATCGGCCGCGTAATCATCAAGCCGGACGGACAATGTTCTTCGGACCTGATTGCAGTATCGCAGTATCCCTACGAGGAAAAATCCGTCAACCGGCTGATCAATACCTTCGAAGAGGCTTTCGACCACCTGCCGACCGTCGCTACGAGCAAATTCGATCTGGCGGGCTTCGACAAGATTCACGATACCTACTACCGTAACTGCCAGACCAATCTGGGTACCCTGTGCTGCGATGCCTTCCGCTTTACGACACGTGCCGACATCGGATGGCTGAATGCAGGCGGTATCCGTAACAGTATTCCGGCCGGCAATATCACCTTCAAGCAGCTGCTGGGTGCCTTCCCGTTCGGCAACCACATTTGCGTGGCAGAGTTTACCGGACAGCGCATTATCGACGCTCTGGAATTCGGCGTCCGTCGAGCTCCGGATGACAGCGGCAACTATCCGCAGGTTTCGGGCATCCGGTTCGACCTTGACACAACCGTTACCGCCAATATTGTCATTAAGGAAGACCATTTCGTAAAGGTGGACGAAGGTCCGCGGCGCGTAAGTAATGTTCAGGTCTGGTCGAAGACAAACAACCGGTGGGAAGCCATTGACCCCCAGAAGATATATTCAGTTGCCTCCATCGACTTCATCCTGTCGAAGCGCGGCTGCAACAGCATCCTCTCGGACGGCAAAATGATTAAGGACGATCAGATGGTAGATACCCAGCTGATGGAATACTATCTGACAAGGGTGCTCAACGGAAGCATTCCGGAAAGCTACTCAGTATTCAAGCCGAAGCTATAAAGGATTACAATCAGTCCTGTTAAGTTTGGCTTAGCCGACTCAATCGGTTAAACGATTAAGAACTCATAACCGAAATAAATAATAAACGAAATAAGCGGGTTGCATCGGATGATGCAGCCCGCTTACCTTTTATGGGATCGCCGAGTCTTAACGGACAACTACGTCGTAACCGTAGAGTACACTGTTCAAACCGGTTCTGTTAAATTCATTGTTCAACAATGACAAGTATGCACGATACTGATTTTCGTTCACAAAGTCGTGAACCAATACCAGGTTCTCGGTGATAATGTGAGTCAGCTGAGCCTGACGCTTTTCAGCCGATACATTCTCCAACCGAGCAATGCGACGTGACAAATCGACTGTGGTCTGCTGGAGAGCCTCAATCTGGTCAACGTCCAGGTGCATTGCTTTGTTCATGTCACGAAGGCGAAGCTTAAACTTGTAGATCACGGAGTCAGCATTTGACTGAGCATCCTCTACTACATGAGCGTTCTCGCTATTTACTACGGCGTTGCCGTTATTCATGCCTTCTGCCTTAACTGCAGATGCCATCAACATGATTGACATCGCTACTAACATAAATACCTTTTTCATAACACTAAATACCTTAAATTAGAACAACAATTAAAAATACCTTAAATAATACATTCAAATTCACTAACACTCATATCCGTCACTTTTCATCCCTTTTGTAAATTAACCATCTTAAATAATCTGCGAATCTTCAGGGGCTCAATGCTTGATTGAGGTTCTTTCCTGTTCGCAGTGCAAAGTTACGGCGTTTATTTGAAAGCGCAATGGGTTGCACGCCAAAATCTGCAAAAAACCGGCCTTTTGAAGCCTATTTGCCTACCATATTTAGCAAATTGGAGCTTCAAAAGGCCAAAAATCGTTCGTTTTGCTGTTGCTTTTTACTCTTCGGGGAGGAACATCGGGTCCCAAGCGGGCAACAATACCGGCTTTTGGGCAAGCATTTCGATATATTTCGGTTCCACGTAGCGTTTGTTGACTACCAGACGGAACATATAGTTATCGAACCACTCGTCGGTCATGATCAGGTGACCTTTGTAGCCGCTGGCGTCGCCCCACGAGTTTTCGACCATCCATTTGCGCACCTTCAGTCCCTCGGTACAGGCCGTATCGACATCGGCAGCCACCAGGGTCATGGCGTGACTGCTGCCCGAAGCATGGGTCTGCACACGCTGCTTCTTGTCCATATTGAACGAAGTGCCGAGCAGGGAGCCGTAATCGAAGTTGTTCAGATCGAGCGTTCCGTTGGTACGGTTCAGGTACTTGGCAACATCGCACGAGAAATACATGGCCGTCGAATCCTTGATGGAAGCCACCGCCATGGGTTTGATCTCGTCGGCAGGCAGATTGAGGTAAACCCAGT
>JAGBQS010000133.1 GCA_017632695.1 Bacteroidales bacterium | reverse complement strand
TTATTTAAAACAGGTCGCAAATTGCGACCATTTTTGCGACTAATTTCATTTTCGGCTTCCACGCTTATCTTTTCCACTCGTACCATAGCATCGGGTAATAAAGAACTCCGCAGAAATTCAGGATAGGACTCTGCGGAGTTGCTAATTATTTATCTAAATTATTACAATAACAATATTGTACTTTTCCGGGCTTTTTATTACATCTTAGCCATAGCCTGCTCGAGGTCGGCAATGATGTCGTCCACGTTCTCGATGCCGACAGAAAGACGGATCAGGTCGGGAGCGACACCGGCTTCGAGGAGCTGCTCGTCGGAGAGCTGGCGATGCGTATGGCTGGCAGGATGGAGCACGCAGGTGCGGGCATCGGCCACATGGGTAACGATGGAGATGAAGTCGAGGTTATCCATAAAACGGATGGCATCCTCGCGGCTTCCCTTCAGACCGAATGCGATAACGCCGCACGAGCCGTTAGGCAGGTACTTCTGCGCCAGCTGATGATACTTGTTGCCCGGCAGACCGCAATAGTTCACCCAGGCAACCTTCGGGTTCTTCTCGAGCCACTCGGCCACAGCCTGGGCGTTGGCACAATGCTGACGCATGCGGAGAGCCAAAGTTTCGAGTCCGAGGTTGAGCAGGAACGAGTTCTGGGGAGCAGGGATGGAACCCAGATCGCGCATCAGCTGGGCAACGAGCTTGGTCATGTAAGCCATCTTGCCGAATGCCTTGGTGTAGGTCAGACCGTGATAGCTCTCATCGGGCGTAGTCAGGCCGGGGAACTTGGGTTCAGTTGATAATTGAGAATTGACAGTTGACAATTCATCACCTGCATGTGTGCAGGTTTCCCAGTCGAAGTTGCCGGAATCGACCACACAGCCGCCTACCTGCGTAGCGTGTCCGTCCATGTACTTGGTGGTACTGTGGGTAACAATATCGCAGCCCCACTCAAACGGACGGCAGTTGATAGGTGTGGCAAAGGTATTATCGACAATCAGCGGAACACCGTGTCTGTGTGCCATCTTGGCAAAGCGCTCAATATCGAACACATTGCCGCCGGGGTTGCTGATGGTCTCGCCGAAGAAGCACTTGGTGTTGGGACGGAACTCCTTTTCGATACGCTCATCGTCCCAGTCAGGATCAATAAACGTGCACTCGATGCCCAACTTCTTCAGCGTTACGCCGAAAAGGTTGTAGGTGCCGCCGTAAATGGTGTTGGAGGTGATGAAATGGTCGCCTGCCTGGCAGATATTGAAGATGGCATAGAAGTTGGCAGCCTGACCGGAAGAGGTCAGCATGGCGCCTACACCGCCCTCGAGGGCAGCAATCTTTTTGGCAACGGCATCGTTGGTCGGGTTGGCCAGACGGGTATAGAAATAGCCTTCGTCCTTCAGGTCGAAGAGACGTGCCATCTGGTCGCTGGTATCGTACTTGAATGTTGTACTCTGATAGATGGGCAGCTGCTGAGGCTCGCCCTTGGTCGGTTTCCATCCGCCATGAACGCAGACGGTTTCCAGATTCTTTTTCATTATTCGTTCTTTTATTGGTTGATTCTTTCGGGGGGGGGACAGACGCACGTCAGACGCTTACCTCGCCCTTGATGGCAGGATGGCACTGATAGTCCTTAAGCGTGAAATCGGTGATACGGAAGTCGCGGATGTCCTTGATGTCGGGGTTCAGCTGCATGGTGGGCAGCGGGAAGGGCTCGCGGCTCAGCTGGAGCTTCACCTGCCCGATGTGGTTCAGATAGATGTGCGTATCGCCTGTGGTATGTACGAACTCGCCGGGCTGCAGACCCGTTACCTGTGCCACCATGAGCAGCAGCAGCGCATACGAGGCGATGTTGAACGGTACGCCCAGGAAGAGGTCGGCCGAACGCTGATACAACTGCAGCGAGAGCTTGCCGTTGGCCACATAGAACTGATAGAAACAATGGCAGGGCGGCAGACCCATCTGCTCGATTTCCTCGACGTGCCAGGAAGATACAATCAGACGGCGGCTGTCGGGATTCTTGCGGATCTGCCCGATAACGTCCATCAGCTGGTCGTAGTGCCGGCCGTTGTTACCCAGCCAGTCGCGCCACTGCTTGCCGTAAATCGGGCCCAGCTCGCCGGT
>JAGBQS010000132.1 GCA_017632695.1 Bacteroidales bacterium | reverse complement strand
TGCGGACTCGTGAGTTCGTAAGCATCCATATCTGTTTGTATTTTTGATCATTTACAAAGATATGGGTGCTTCATTTTACCCTCTTAAAACTGGGCATTTAACTTTACGAAAATCTGAGCACGCAAAATTACCGATTACAAACGGCGCTTCGTCTAACGACCGTTAAGCCCCGAAGGGGATTAAAAGGGAGGCGTTCGACGTTTAGGGTCCGAAGGGGCTCGTAGTAGCCTGGAGCTGTTGTCTCCCTATTGGTGTATCCCGTTGGAGGAAACTGGCTATTACATTTATCATACACTTTACCTTTTTTAGCAGAAAAAGCTTTGCAGAGTCGCGTAGAAAGCGGAAATTTGCAGGCGTAAAACTTCAGGGTGGGGCGAAATTCCCCGACCGGCGGTAAAGTCCGCGAGCCGAAAGGCCGAACCGTTGCAACTACGGTACCGACAGTATAGTCTGGATGGAAGAAGAATTTATGAGTATCAAAACAGTCCTGTCAGGCGTTATCGCGCCTGCAAAACTTGTTTGTGCCAAGGGCATGAACAAGACATCCGAGTTCAGTTTTTCGGCTATTGCCGACAGTTTGTCATTCAGACTCATCAGGTTTGCATGCCTGTTCGTGTTGTTGTTTGCCAGCGTTGGTGCATCGGCACAGAACACTACCGCATCCATTAGCGGATCCGTGAAAGATTCCGACGGTGAGCCTCTCCAGGCTGCTGCAGTGGTAGTTACCAACAATGAGACCGGCGCATTCTATGGCGCGGTTGCCAATAAGTACGGCATCTTTTCCCTGTCGGGACTCAAGCCCGGCAAGTATCTGGTGACGGTATCGTTCCTGGGTTATCAGGATGTGGCTTATGACAACGTGGTGCTCTCTATGGGTAAGGATTACAATTTCAATGTCGTCCTTAAGGAGGAGACCAAGAATATCCCGACCGTGACCATACGCGGTGAGAGCACACATTTCAACGAGACCCGTACCGGTCAGACCTACCATATTGACAGGGAGAGCATGTCCATGCTGCCGTCAGTAAACCGTAGCATGCTGGATTACACCCGTCTGTCACCCTACAGCGGCATTGAGAACACCATGGCCGGTCGTGACGGCCGCGGTACCACACTTACAATAGATGGCGCCGTACTGAACAACAGTTTCGGTCTTTCGGCCTATCTGCCCGGCGGCGGAACACCTATATCTATTGATGCAGTCGAAGAGATGCAGGTGGCCATTGCACCTTATGATGTGCGTCAGAGCAACTTTACCGGCGGCGGAATCAACGTAATTACAAAGTCCGGTACAAATACACTTAAGGGTACCGCTTACACCTATTTCCATAATGAGAAGATGCGCGGCAACCGTATTGACGGCGTGGATCAGGGTGATAGGGTAAGCAACAGCCACACTACGGTGGGATTCACGCTGGGTGGTCCGATACTAAAGGACAAGCTGTTCTATTTTATTAATGCAGAGTATGTTACTACACCAGGTCCTATAACTGAAGACAAGCTTTCAAAGGACGGTGTGGGTGATGATGCCGCTAAGATAAGCCGCGTTACCGCAGCCGATAT
>JAGBQS010000131.1 GCA_017632695.1 Bacteroidales bacterium | reverse complement strand
GCGTCCTTCGTACTTCCCGTTCACCGAACCTTCGGCCGAAATGGACGTAAGCTGCACCATCTGCAAGGGCAAGGGCTGCTCGATGTGCAAGGGTGCCGGCTGGTTAGAGATTCTGGGCTGCGGTATGGTGGATCCTGCCGTGCTTGAGGCAAGCGGCATCGACAGTAAGGTTTATACGGGCTATGCATTCGGTATGGGCGTGGAGCGTATTGCCAACCTGAAATACAGAGTCAAGGATCTGCGCCTGTTCAGCGAGAACGACCAGCGCTTCCTCGACGAGTTTGAAGCTGCTCACTGATTTACTGCCCAGTTAGGGAAAATTTACTCCCCAGTTAGGGAGTTTTTACTCCCCCGTTGGGAAAATTTTACTGCCCCGTGAGGAAATTAGAAAAGTTCCGTAAGGAATAATCCTGTGTAAGCGAAAGTGAAACATTTCCGATTCCTGCGAATAATGATAGCAAGTCTGCTCTGTGCGTTGCCCCTGGCGATGTTAGGGCAGACTTCTCTGTCTGTACCGCCGGCAAGACCCGGCCTGAAGAAATACGAAACGGACGGCTGGCTGAAGCTCTGGTTAGAAGGAGGTATGATACGTACCCGCGATGCGCAGAACAGGGATAAGCGGACGGGGCGGCATTATCTGGTAATCGAAAACGGCATCAGCAGCCTGGTTAATATGGATTATGTGGACGGCTATATGTTCGGTCCGCAGTTCCGGTTGGGTTATCTGGACGACCGTTACGGACGCTGGGAACTGGATGCCGATGTGAAATATGCGTGCGGCCGGAATACCTGGATGTATCAGGGCGCGTTGCGCTATGTGCTTCCGCCGGAATACTTCGGTTCGGTGGAAGTGTTCGGCAGGAGCTTTACTACCGACTTCGACTCCAATCCCATCATGCCCAGACGCTACCAGCTGCTGGCAAGCGGGCTGTTCGGCTGGAACGGATTCAAGCTGTACGGCAGCAACAGTATGGGCGTGAAGGGCGATGTGGCATTGTCGGGCGACTTCCAGCTGTCGGGTGTCGTTTGGTACGAAGATCGGGAGCGAATGGTGAATCATCGGAAAAGAAACGTGTTTCGCGTAGTCGGCGAAGACAACCTGCCCCGTTTGCGCGGGCATGATGTAACGGCTTTCGCTGCCGATCCGCTGCTGAATTGGAACAGGGAACATCTTACCCGTTTGCAGATGCAGCTGGACTACTGTCCGGGTCGGAAGATCATTGTCACAGACGATATGCACGCCAAAGAACGACTGGTGAATCCGACCCTGACCCTGAAGGGAGATGCCGGCTTCGACGAAACGGCAGTCCGGTTTGTCAGTCTGGAACTCAGCATCCGTCAGACGGAACTGGAACTGAGCCCGAAGCGTCATTGGCTGAGCTATTACGGAGCTGCCGGATTCTTCCCGCTCCGCAAGGAGGTGAGGTTGCCCGACTGGAAGCATTTCGATGCCTCGCATTATTTGTGGCAAACCCGCAACAGTCTGACGTGGTTCTCGCTGCTCACCAACTACGAGCTCTCAACCTCCCGCAACTGGTGCGAGGCGCACGCCGAATGGCTGAGCGAAGAGATGCTCCTGAGCCGTCTGACCGATTCCTGGCTGAACGAATATCTCCAGGTGCATTATGTGACGGTGGCCGGGCATCGTTCGCATTCCGAATTGTCGTACGGCATCGACCTTGTGAAACAGATACGCATGGGCGTAAGCTGCGGCTTCGACGGATCGGAGTTCGACGGCTGGGCCTTCAATCTGATTTGGGACATTTCTAAAAAATAACACTATGGCGCCATTAGCAGAAAGAATGCGTCCGCGGACGCTTGACGGATATATCGGTCAGCAGCATCTGGTGGGACCCGGAAAGGTGTTGCGCCGCATGATCGAGTCCGGCCACATCGCTTCGTTCATCCTGTGGGGACCTCCAGGAGTGGGCAAGACGACCCTTGCCCGCATCATTGCGCAGACCCTGGATCTTCCTTTCTATACGCTGAGCGCCGTATCGAGCGGCGTGAAGGAAGTGCGCGAGGTGATTGAACGGGCCAAGAAAGACCGGTTCTTTCATCCCGACCAGTCGCCCATCCTGTTCATCGACGAGATTCACCGCTTCAGCAAAAGCCAGCAGGATTCGTTGCTCGATGCCGTCGAGAAAGGCGTGGTGACCCTGGTGGGAGCTACTACCGAGAACCCGTCGTTCGAGGTGATCCGTCCGCTGCTGAGCCGCTGTCAGGTCTATACGCTGAAACCCATCAGCGATGAGGACCTGCTGGGTCTGCTGGACCGCGTGCTGAAAGAAGACAGCATCATCTCGAAACGGACCGTTGAAGTCAGGGAAACCCAGGCCCTGCTGCGTTATGCAGGCGGCGATTGCCGGAAGTTCCTGAACATTCTCGACCTGGTGTGCGGAGAATATGCCGACGACTTCGACTATGAGGAGGACGAGGAGGATGAAGAGCCTTCGGACAATGCCTCCAGGCTCATAGTGATTACCGATGAGCTGGTAACCGCCAAGCTGCAGGAAAATCCGATGGCCTATGACAAGGACGGAGAAATGCACTACGACCTGATTTCGGCCATGATTAAAAGTATCAGGGGCAGCGATCCCGATGCCGCTATATATTATATGGCACGCATGATTGAGGGCGGAGAAGATCCGGCTTTCATTGCCCGGCGTCTGGTAATCTCGGCAAGCGAGGATATCGGCCTTGCCAACCCGAACGCCCTGCTTCTGGCCAATGCCGCCTTCGATGCCGTACAGAAACTGGGCTGGCCGGAAGGCCGGATTCCGTTGGCCGAGGCATGCGTCTATCTGGCCTCTTCGCCCAAGAGCAATGCCGCCTACAACGCCATCAACAGCGCACTGGAGTGTGTGCGTCAGACCGGCAACCTGCCCGTGCCGCTCCACCTGCGCAATGCGCCGACGCAGCTGATGGAGAAAGAGGGCTACGGTAAGGGGTATAAGTATGCGCACGATTATCCGGGCCATTTCGCCTACCAGCAGTATCTGCCCGATGCCCTCGTGCAGCAGGGAGGCATGCAGCAGAGCCTGTTTTATCATCCGCAGCCCAATCCGCAGGAAGACAGACTCCGGCAGCAGCTGAATTCCCTGTGGGGCGAAAGATTCAAATGACGGCAAAAAATACCTAATTTTGTTTATTTTGTCTACCACATTGGCGAAAACTGACCAAAAAAGTAAAAAAAATCTATAAAAAGGCAAAATGTTGCAATAAAATTTGCCTGTTGACAGAATATTTGCTAATTTTGCGGCCGACTAATCCTCAAAACGTTTTATTACATAACATTCAAAGATGAAAAAGTACAACTTTTATGCAGGACCTTCAATTTTGAGTCCGTTTGCAATTCAGGAAACCGCCAAGGCAGTAGAGAACTTTGCAGGCACAGGCCTGTCTATCCTCGAAGTCTCTCACCGATCCAAGGAGTTCCAGGCCGTTGTTGACGAGGCAAATGCACTTATCAAGGAGCTTTTGGAAATTCCGGAAGGATATGAGGTATTGTTCTTGGGCGGTGGCGCAAGCCTTCAGTTCTATATGTTGCCTCTCAATCTGTTGAAGACCAAGGCCAGCTACATTGATACCGGTACATGGGCACACAATGCCATCGGTCAGGCTAAGCTGGTAGGTGACGTTGAAGTTGTAGCTTCGAGTGCTGATAAGAACTATACTTTCATTCCTAAAAATTATAAGGTAGATCCTAAGAGCGATTATTTCCACTATTGCTCTAACAACACCATCTATGGTACCGAGACGCTGGTAACTCCGGAAGTAGGCGTACGTCTTTGCTGCGATATGTCGTCCGACTTCATGTCGCACCCTGTTGATGTAAGCAAGTACGATTGTATCTATGCCGGTGCCCAGAAGAATGCAGGTCCTGCAGGTGTTACCATCGTCATCATCAAGAAGGACGTGCTGACCAAGACCGGTCTGCCAACCATGCTTGACTACCAGACCCACGTTAAGAAGGGCTCTATGTTCAATACGCCTCCATGTCTGCCTATCTACACCGTTCTGCAGACCATGAAGTGGTACAAGGAACTGGGTGGCCTGAAGGTGATGGAGCAGCGTGCCATCGAGAAGTCGAACATGCTGTACGATGAGATCGATCGCAACAAACTGTTCCGTGGTACCGTTGCCGTTGAGGACCGCAGCCGTATGAACGTCTGCTTCGTCATGAACGACGAGTACGCTGACCTGAACGACCAGTTCTTCGAGTTCGCCAAGGGTCGCGGCATGGTAGGTATCAAGGGTCACCGTTCGGTAGGCGGCTTCCGTTCTTCGCTCTACAAAGCTATGCCAACGGAGGGCGTTGAGGCATTGGTAGCCTGCATGAAGGAATTTGAGAAGTCTATCTAAGTAATGATACAGGATTCATCCGAACCGAAAAAGACTATTGAATCATGAAAGTATTAATTGCTACTGAAAAGCCTTTTGCAGCCGCTGCTGTCAAGGCAATCGAAGAGATTATTACTGCAGCCGGAATTGAGGTTGTAAAACTCGAGAAATATACAGAAAAGAAGCAGCTTCTGGAGGCTGTTGCCGATGTTGACGGCATCATTATCCGTTCGGACATTGTCGATGCCGAGGTGCTCGATGCTGCCAAGCACCTGAAGCTGGTGGTTCGCGCCGGTGCCGGTTACGATAACATCGACCTGGCTGCCGCTACAGCACACAACGTAGTGGCTATGAACACTCCCGGTCAGAACGCCAATGCCGTTGCCGAACTGGT
>JAGBQS010000130.1 GCA_017632695.1 Bacteroidales bacterium | reverse complement strand
GTTCGCCGATTTTGCGGTCGAGACGCTCTTCCAGGGAATCCGTTACAAGCGGGTGGAACATCTTGTAGAAAGCCGACAGACAGTTGACCCAGTCTTCCTTTCCATCAGCGATTTTGTCGAAATCCTCCTCAACGGTTGCCGTGAAGTTATAGCTCATGATCTCCGGGAAGTGTTCTGCCAGATAATCGTTTACAACAGTTCCGATATCGGTTGGAACCAGTTTGCCCCTTTCGTTACTGTATGTCTCTTCAACCACCTTGGTTTTCAGTTTGCCGCTGGCATCAATTTCCATGTGGGTGATGTTCTGCTTTTCTGCAGGACGGTCGCTTTTCTCAACATACTCGCGCTGCTGGATTGTACTGATTGTCGGAGCGTAGGTTGAAGGACGGCCAATGCCCAGTTCTTCCATTTTCTTCACCAGACTGGCTTCCGTATAACGCAACGGATGCATCGTAAACCTTTGTGTAGCCTCGGCTTTGTTGAGATTCAGCGTCTGGTTTACCTGCAGGGCCGGCAACCGGGTACCGTATTCTTCGGTTTCCGTATCGTCGTCGGTCGACTCCATATAAACGCGCAGGAATCCGTCGAACTTGATCACTTCGCCGGAAGCAATGAACTTCAGTTCCGAATCGATACCATTTCCCTCGATATTGATTTCGATGGTAGTCTTTTCGATTTGGGCTTCAGCCATCTGGCTGGCAATGGTACGTTTCCAGATCAGTTCGTACAGACGTTTCTCAACCGGCGATCCTTCAATCTCCGTCTGGTTCATATAGGTCGGACGGATGGCTTCGTGCGCTTCCTGAGCACCCTTGGAATGGGTGGTGTAGTTACGCGTTTCCAGATAATTCTCGCCCATTGTCGATATAATCTGTTCCTTCGATGCATTGAGGCACAGCGAGGAAAGGTTTACCGAGTCAGTACGCATGTAAGTAATCTGTCCGGCTTCGTACAGACGCTGGGCGACACTCATTGTCTGGGTTACGCTGAAATGAAGCTTCCGGGCTGCTTCCTGCTGCAAGGTAGAGGTTGTGAACGGAGGAGCAGGCTGGCGACGCAACGGGCGCTGACTGATATCCGAAACGCTGAAACTTGCCTTCACGCACTGGTTCAGGAAATTTTCAGCCTCCTTCTGTGTCTTAAAGCGTTTGTTCAGTTCTGCGTTAACAAGAACCGGACGTCCGTTCTCGTCGGTTGTGGCAAACAGACCGGTAACGCGATAGGATTCCTCTTTCTGGAAATTCTCAATCTCCCTTTCCCGTTCAACAATCAGACGGACTGCAACACTTTGCACGCGTCCGGCAGAAAGCGACGGTTTCACCTTGCGCCACAAAACGGGCGACAGTTCGAAACCCACTATACGGTCAAGCACACGGCGTGCCTGCTGTGCATTAACCAGATTGCGGTCGATGTTACGCGGAGTCTTGATTGCATTAAGAATGGCACTCTTTGTAATTTCGTGGAAAACAATACGGTGTGTCTTTTCGGGGGTTAGACCCAACACTTCGTACAGATGCCAAGAGATAGCTTCTCCTTCGCGGTCTTCATCGGAAGCCAGCCAAACCATATCGGCCTTTTTGGCAGCTTTCTTCAGATCCTCGACCAATTGCTGTTTGTCGGCCGGAATTTCGTACACCGGCTGAAAGTTATTTTCGATATCAATACTGAAATCGTGTTTCTTGAGGTCGCGAATATGACCATAACTTGAGGTTACTTTGTAGTCTTTGCCAAGGAATTTCTCAATCGTTTTTGCCTTGGCAGGAGACTCAACAATGACCAGATTCTGCATGAAAAAAAATGTTTAATGATTATCAGTTAGCCACTTCACTCAGGAATTTGATTCGAACCAGCCGGATCTCGTTTTCGCTGTAGTCCTGGCCGAACTCCCTAAATGCTGCTTCAATGTCGCTACTCTCTTCCTGCTTGAAGAAGTCGTAGATCTCTTCAATGGAGTCGGGATCCATCACCTCCTCGAGGAAGTAATCGATGTTGATGCTGGTGCCGCTTGCAACGATCGTTTCCAATTCGTCGAGCAGTTCTTCGAATTCCATGTGGTTGCCTTGAGCCAGATCGTCGAGGGCAATCTTACGGTCGATGGCCTGAATGATAGAAACTTTTATCTTTGACTTATTAGCTACCGTGCGTACACGCAAATCCTCAGGACGTACGATTTCGTTTTCATCAACGTGACGTTTAATGAGAGCACAGAACTCTTCGCCATAACGGCGGGCCTTTCCTGCACCGACACCCGGAATGTTCTGCAATTCCTCGATGGTGATAGGATAGGTGGTAGCCATTGCCTCGAGCGACGGATCCTGGAAAATTACATAAGGAGGAAGTTCCAGTTTCTTGGCAACCTTCTTACGCAGATCCTTCAGCATGTTGTACAGCTCCTCATCGGCAGCCGCACTTGCGCCGGCGCCCTTGATTTCGGTTGTATCATCGTCCTCAAGTTCATCCTCGTCGTATTCCACAACGATATTGAATGTCTTCGGATTGTTCAGGAAGCGTTTGCCGGCCGAAGTCACCTTCAGCTGACCGTAAGTTTCAATATCACGGGTAAGGAATTTACCGATTATTGCCTGACGGATAACCGCATTCCACATCGATGCCTTTTCGTCGTTTCCGGAACCGAAGCATTCCAGCTGGTCGTGTCCGTAGCTAACCACTTCGTCCGTGCGGATACCCAGCAGTACGGTGACAACATATTCCGGCTTGAATTTCTCCTTCAAGGCCAGAACGGTTTCGATGACAGCACAAAGCAGTTCCTTGGCTTCGATGTGCTTCTTAGGTTTGCGGCAATTATCGCAGTTACCGCAGCTATCCTCCTTGTAATCTTCTCCGAAATAGTGAAGCAGTGCTTTCCTGCGGCACATGGAAGTTTCGGCATACGCCTGCGTTTCCTTTAAAAGCAGTTTGCCGATCTCCTGTTCCGCAATGGGCTTGTTCTGCATGAACTTCTCCAATCGGATCAGATCCCTGTCGCTGTAGAATGCAATACATTCGCCTTCGCCGCCGTCACGTCCGGCACGTCCTGTTCCTGATAGTATCCCTCCAGACTTTTGGGCATGTCATAGTGAATTACGTAACGCACATCAGGCTTGTCGATACCCATACCGAACGCGATTGTTGCAACAATAACGTCAACGTCCTCCTTCAGGAACGCATCCTGATTGTCGTTGCGCTGCTGGCTGTCCATACCTGCATGATAGGGCAGAGCTTTGATGCTGTTGGCGCGCAGGAACTCAGCCAGTTCCTCAACCTTCTTACGGCTCAGACAATAAATGATACCCGATTTTCCCGGACGCTGCTTGATGTATTTGATCACCTCACGGTCGATGGTGTTATCGTCTTTCTGTCGTACTTCGTAATAAAGGTTCGGGCGGTTGAACGATGATTTGAAAATCTTGGTAGTCTTTTTATTGATTCCAAGATTCTTCATAATATCCTGCTGAACCTTCAAGGTGGCGGTTGCCGTCAGTGCAATCAGCGGGCGACTGCCTTTTTCGTTGATGATAGGACGG
>JAGBQS010000129.1 GCA_017632695.1 Bacteroidales bacterium | reverse complement strand
TATAATATTGCAAAAACTCCCAGGTCTGGAAAAACTTTTTCCCAGGTCTGGCGGCAAAAACTTTCAGACGTGGTGGCAAAAATTCTCAGGTGAGGGAGTAAAGATTTCCTCGTGGGGCAGTAAAAATTCCCTCGTGGGGCAGCAAAAACTCTCTAGTTGGGCAGTAAAAGTTTGCTAGTTGGGCAGTAACGATTTTCCAGTAGGCCAGTAAATTTTTCCCTGTAGGGCAACAAAAATTTCTCTGTAGGGCAACAAAATTTTGCCTTAAGGGAAAATAGTTTTTGTCTTAAGAGAAATAGTTTTTTACAAAAAATGTTTACCCCTCACATAAATCATAATAACTTGCTGATATCAAACAGTTTGGCAATGTGAGTGGTTGAAATAACCCCTCACATACCCTTCACTTACCACTCACACCGCCCTTCACATCCGACTTATCGTCGGCCTTTGCAAATGCAACGGCTAACTGACAAAATAAACAAGAATCAGCAGACAAACCAAAATACCGATGTGAGGGATGATATGAGGGGTTTGTGAGTGGTATGTGAGGGATGCTGGCGACCACTCACATGCAGAAACAGCTGAAAACAAGTGAGTTATACAACAGAATGTGAGGGGTTGCCTTTATTTGCCAAAATATGGTCACGTTTTATGGAATCAGAAACTATTCAGTGAATCAATCACCAGTTGCACATCCGCATCGGTCATTGCCTGATGGCAAGGGATGGAGAGTTCGTGTGCAGCAATATGTTCCGTAATGGGGAAATGCAATGACGCCCACTCTTGGTAGGCCTCCTGACGATGCGGGGGAATGGGATAATGCACCTGTGTGGCAATGCTGCAAGCGTCAAGGTGCTGACGCAAGGCATCGCGGTTTTCGGTCAGAACAGGATAGATATGGAACACATGCGGGCGCAGGGCGACAGGCAACTGCAGCTTCGGGTTGTGGACCTCGGCAGCATATCGGGCAGCAATCTCCATCCGCTTCCGGTTGCAGTTGTCAAGATCCTGAAGCTTGATTCTTAACACCGCAGCCTGCAGCTCGTCCATACGGCTGTTTAAGCCCTTAAAGCGGTGTACATACTTCTTCGAAGAGCCATAGAACGCCAGCTGACGGATGGTCTGAATCAGCTGCGGATTGGACGAAGTAACTGCTCCGGCATCGCCTAAGGCACCCAGATTCTTGCCCGGATAGAAACTCCAAGCCTGTGCATCGCCCAGATAGTTACCGGCAACGCCATGACATTGGGCACAGTCCTCGAGCACCAGCAAACTATGCTTTCCGGCTATGGACATGATCCGATCCATATCGCACAACTGTCCGTAAAGATGAACCGGCAGGATGGCCCGGGTACGAGGCGTAACGGCAGCCTCGATGGCATCGGGAGAGATCAGGTAAGTCTGCGGATCAGGCTCGACGGGCACAGGCACCAATCCGTTATCCGATACCGCCAGAATGGAAGCAATATAGGTATTGGCAGGAACGACGACCTCATCGCCTTTTTGCAGCAGCCCCATCTCCATCCAGGCACGTAGCACCAGACGCAAGGCATCCAATCCGCTGGCACATGCCACACAGGAATGGGACTGACCTTCGTCCAAGGTATAGCCGCAGTAATGCGCCCATTCCTGTTCGAAAAGGGTCACCTGACAGCCAAACAGATACCATCCGGAATCCACCACCTGAAGCAGCGCATTCTTAATCTCAGCCTCGTACGGGGCATTAATGGCGTGAAGGTTCAAATAATCCATCCTCTACTTATAATATAAGGTTACAGGTCCAGGCAATAGCATTGATAGGCAACACCGCGACCGCCAAAGCCCGTTTTCTGTGCAATCAGGTTTTCGTTCAGAACCCGTCCCTGCTGTTCGTTCGAGGTACCGAAATCGAAGAACCCGATGCGGGATTGGCTCCGATAATAATCGATCAGCGACAGATAAAGCAGATCGAGGGCACCGGACTCCTTTCCTTCGGGTGTAGCATGACCGTACTGGACATGCACCGCACGCGAATTGGCCTCGTAAACAACCGCACCCGCTACAGCCTCATGCTTATGGTTGCGGACCAAAAGGCAGCGGATCTGACGGGGGAAGCGGCTCTGAAGCAGCTGCATCTCTGCCAACGAATGTACCGGAGTTGCCTTATAGGTGTCGTAAAGATTCTGTTCCATGATGGGCCAGAACGTCTCGAGCGAGGCCTCCGTCTGAATGGTAAGTCCCAGATCCTCGGCCTTGATCATGCCCCGCCGGCGACGACGTTCGACCTCCGGCTGAACATCGCCCCTCAAAGGTACGGCTGTCGAGATCAGACACCGCTCCTGTTTCGCGCCGAAATACCATAAAGCGTAAAGATCCTCTTCGGACGGACACATCTGGTAAATGGTCGGCATCGGCTTGTAATGAATCTTTCGGAACCCCTGACTTCTGGAATAGGCAATCAGCGCCTCTAACAGCTGCATCACCGAAACTACGGTAGCTTTCTCCGACAGGATAAAACCGCCATAGGTCAGACCCTGGTGCGAATATAGCTCGCCGTCCGACTCGTTGGCAGGAAGGAGCGCAACCAGACGCTGTCTGTCATCGAAAAAAAGCAGGCTGTGATCGGTAAACCTGTCTGCATGATAATCCATGTAACCGCGCAGGAAGAGGAAGGTTCCGTTTCGGGAACCGGCCACGAAGTTGTCCCACGCGGACTGATCACTTGCCGTATACCTTCTTAAATTCATCATACTCCCTGATATAATCCTCCTCTTCAAACTTCTCGCTTGCCAGCACCAGACATACGGCGCCGCTTGAAAAATCGTCCAAGGTGCGCCAGACGCCGGTTTCGACCAGCAACCCCTGCCACGGATGATTCAGGCTGAATGTTTCAACCCGTCCGTTACCATCGTCGAGGGTTACATAAAAAGAACCGCTCACAGCCACAATAAACTCAAGGCACTTCCTGTGTGCGTGTCCGCCGCGGCTCTCTCCGCCCGGAACATCATATACCCAATAGGAACGGGCAATTTCGAACGGGACATCCGCAGTGCCTTCCGCAACGGTCAGATTACCCCGCGGATCGATGTGCTTGCTTAAATCTATGATTCTGCCGAAGTTCATAAGTCTGTTATTTTTTTAACCACAGTTCCGGGTTCTCGGCCTCACTCTTGCCAAAGATCCAGAACATCAATTCCGAACGGTGTCCGTCGACCACCTCTTTCAACTTGCCGAGACTCTGCCGCATCTTTACCTTCTGGCCTTCCTTCACGTGGACGGCCGACAGGTTGCTGTAGACACTCATATACTCGCCATGACTCACGATGATGGTATAGTCCTCGCAATACTTGCTGACACGTATCACAGTTCCTTCGAAGATGGCACAGGCATGGGCACCGACGGAAGCCGACAGAATAATACTGTAGTTCCCGTCGCGCGTATAATGCGAAAGAATGGCATAGTTCGAATCTATCGGATAAGGCATCTTACCCTTGTTCTGCCGGAAAGAACCCGTCAGCTGAGTGACCTCTGCCGGGGTATAATAAACCGTTCCTCCTTTCGACTTGCCGGTAGATCCGCCCGATGACGCCTGCTGCTGTTGCTGTGCTTTCTTCCGTTCTTCGGCAATAAGCTGATTGATCTTCTTCTGAATCTCACGCTGCTTCTTCTGACTCTGCGCCAGTTCGGCCTTCAATTCCTTCTGCCGGTTTTTCAACTGGACCAGAGCCTGCTCCTGCTGCCGCTGCTTCTTGGCCAAGGCATCGCGTTCCTTCTGGAGGTTGGCAAACAGACGTTCGCGCTCCTGAAGGGTCAGGAGCAGCTTTTCCTGAACAGACTCGGTTGCCATACGCTGCTGAGCCAGCAGATGTGCTTCCTGTTCGCGCCACCGGCTGTACTGCCGCAGATAACGCATACGACGGAAACTCTCGGTCAGATCTGAAGCCGACAGGACGAACAGCCACTCGTCGTAACCGCTTCTCCACTTGTACATATGTCTGACTGCAGCCGCATATTTTTCCTGCTTGCCCTGATATTCCTTTTTCAGTCGGACAATCAGCTTCCGCAAAGAATCTTCCTCCATCCGGATGCTTTCTATTTCCATTTGCATGGAAACCAGCAAAGCCTTACGTTTGCCGATTTCATCCTCTCGCAGCTTAATATCCTGGCTTTGACTTAACACCGACTTGTTGTTTTCCGAGATCATCTGCTCGGTGGCAGCAATCTGCTTCTGCAGATCTTTCTGCTGCTTCTCGTATTCGGCGCGGCTTAAACGCTTAGCGGGAGCGGCATTCTGTTTGGATGTTGTCTTAGACGCAGGTTTGGATGCCGGTTTTGCGGCAGGTTTGGCCGTAGTCTTGGTATTTGTTTTGGTTTTGGCGTTTGATTTTGATGCAGGCTTTGTGGTTGTTTTAGATGCCGGCTTTGCAGTCTGTTTGGTTGCCGGCTTTTTCTGAGTACTTTGAGTACGGGAACTTTGTGTCGTTTTCTGAGATGTTTTCTGCGCATACGCAACCGGCTCTGCCATCAGCAGGGCTCCCAGTATCAGCACGATTATACATCGAAGCAATCTCATCAACAGGCTCCAGTTCATTCAGTTCTTTTATTTTTTCAGGTTCTTTAAAATCGTCATCAATTCGGCAATCGTAACCTCCCTATAGCTGCCGGTCGGAGAAAAGGAGTTCCAGCCTTTCTTTCCGACCGAAGGAGTTGTGATTGTCAGCTGGGCCGACAACTGATGATCCTGTCCTTTTCCTTCAAGAATTTCGGTTCCGGGAACCGTACCGCCTTCCACTGCAATCGGCGAAGCATACCGCCAGGCAAATGTCGCATTCTTATCCGGCACAGAAATCTGAGTCTGCGACAAGTGATTATCGGCATTGATGCTGTAATCGAGCCTGTATTTGTTTCCGTCAAACCGGCCGGTAAGCAATTGGTCCTCACCCGGAATCCATGACAGACGCTTAAAGTCCTTATCCGTAGCAATTCCCTCACCGGGAATAAAGATCCGGCCCAGCAGCAGCGCTTCGACGGCATCGAGCTTCGCTTCCTCTGTCAATCCCAGACGGGCGGCCGCTTCGGCAATCGGGAGAACGGCAAAAACCTTGTCAAACTTATCGACGATGACCACCTGATCGTTGTCGGCTTCCACTCGGGCCACCTCGATTCCCAGCATGGCAACCGTCATGCAGATACGCTTGCCGTGCTGGATGTTCAGTTTTCCGCTCAGGCTCTTTCCGTTTAACGAATACTTAACCTTGGCACTCAGATACTCAAAATCGAAATACCGGTTCGTCACCGTTTCATACCGCTCTTTGGCGGCTTTGCGCTCTTCCTTACTGATGGTTGCCGTACGTTTCGATGAAACGCATCCGCACAACAACAGGACAAACAGGATAAATCCGAATAAGCCGGTAAGTTTTTTCATTGTCATAATCATGTTTTAAGGGTTTTCTTCCAATGCCTTCAGGATAGCTTCGTAATGTTGTTTCAGTTCTTCGGTCGGATGATCGCCGGACTTGTCCATTGCCCGTTGCTGGTAGAACTTGGCAAGCATATAGTTACCCTGCAAATAATAGATCCAGGCATAAGTGTCCAGATAGGTGGGTTCGTCGGGATACTGCTGCACGACCTTAGCCGCCATATTCTCGGCCTTATTCAAATCGCCGCCTTCTATACACAGGAAATAGGCATAGTTGTTCAACACCGTATAATTCCGGTCATTGAACTTCAAGGCCTCGTCATAACAGGAGTAAGCCTTCTCCTTCTGGCCTACTTCGTGGTAGGTATCGCCCAGATAGCCGTAAATGCTCGAACGCAGGTTTACCTCTTTCGCTTCGATATTCTGCAAGGCTTCCTCGTAGGTAGCAATTACGCTATCCGGTCTTTCCTGCCTGGCGTATATATAGGCTGTAACCAGATAAATGGCGGGCAGACTCGGATGAATCCGTTTGGCAGCATCAGCCAGTTCAAAAGCCTGATCAAAGTCTTCGATCTTGGCTGCCAACTGAAGTGCGTCCGACCAGGAATCGGCCTCCGAAGGTTTCAGGTCGATGGCAAAGCGCATCTGCACCAAAGCGGAACTGTCCTGATCAATGGCCGAGAGGAACGAGGAATGCAGTTTGTAAACATCGGCCGACGTCGGGTGCATGGCTGCCACAGTCTGGAACAGGACATCCAGATTATCCATATCTACATCACTGGCTTCCCGAACCGTTTTCTTTTCACGGTCGAGTTTCCGAAGGATAGTCTTCAGATATTCCGTCAGTATCTTGATCTTGCTGTCGATATCCAGATTCGGATTAAAAAGTGCACGGCGGACCAGTGTGTCGGCTTCAGCCTGATTGCCGATAATACTGAGGTAATTGGATTGCGAAATCCACAGATAGGCATTATCCGGATCAATCTTGGCTGCATTATCGTAGGTCTGCTTGGCCTGCTGGACCAGACCGTTCTTCATCTGAAGGTCGCCCAACTGTATGCGGTACGAAATATCGTAAGGATAGCGCTGTATCAGTTTTTCATAAGCCTCGAAAGCTTCCTGACTCTTTCCCTGCTGCTTGAGGATATAAAACTTCTGGAGAGTCAGATTCGGGTTGACACCATCCAGCTCCTCTATCCTATCCAGCTGCTGCAGACACAGATTCAGACTGTCTGTCCGCAAATAAAGTTCTGCCAGCGTATAACTGGGATCGCTTTTAGTCGGATTCTGCCTTTGCAGGCGCTCATAACACGGAATCGCCAGATCGAAACGTCCGCGGTCAAGATACAACTGTCCCAATGTGTTTCCATACCAGTAATTGGCGGTATCCAGACGGACTGCCAGCTCGGCATCCCGCAGGCTGTTCGGATTATTCTGCATCTGATAGAGTTTGCTGCGCAGGAAGAGTGCGGGTGCTGACAGACTGTCAACATCCAAAGCCTCTGATACCAGTCGGAAAGCTTCACGATGGTCGTCTTGCAGCATCTTCGACAACGCCTCGAAATACAGGGAATCGAAGACAAACGTCTGCTGTGCATCCAGGACAACGCGCTGCAGACCCGGCTCACCCTGTCCGTCAGCAACGTGCTTTGCTTTCTTACGGGCAAAGGCAAAAGCCGGCAGACCGACAAATAGCAACAATATAATCAGTTTTTTCATCATGCAATCGTCACAAGCATTCCTTCGGCCACCAACGGAGCCACATACTGCTCCATCTCTTCGCGGCTCACCTTTGTCAGATTCGGTTCCGGAGTCGGACGGTCCAGACTGTAAGCCATAATCTGATGCGGCCTGATTTCGCGCATCAGGTCCCTCCAGGCAGCCACCTCTTCGGGCGTAGTATTGTCAACCCTTACTCCGTTATGTTCTCCCCGGACAAACATGGTCTGTACGATCAGCCGGCCTTTGAAAGACTTCATCCCGTCCACTACCCTGCGAATCGAATAAGCGGCAGATGCCGGCTGATTGATGAGACGGATGGTAGCATCGAATGCGCCATCAATCTTCAGGATATTGTTATCGACTTTCAGTAAGGCGGCATGCACCCGGGGATTATCCATCTGTGTGGCATTACTCAGCACGCAGACCTTGGCTTCCGGATAATAGGCATTACGCAGTTCTATCGTACGGTCGATAACCTTGTCGAAATCCGGATGCATGGTAGGTTCGCCGTTTCCGGCAAAAGTAATCACATCGAGCTTATCGCCACGTGCGCTCATCTCCTGCAGTTTTTCCGTGAGTTCACGCACCACCTCTCCGGCATCAGGGAAACGGCCGCCTCGATGATCGGCATTCCAGCCGCATTCGCAGTACAGACAGTCGAAAGAGCAGATCTTGCCATTGGCCGGCAGGAGATTCACGCCTAAGGAGATACCTAACCTGCGGCTATGAATAGGTCCTATAATGTTGGTTGTAAATATATCAGGTTTTACCATAATGCATCGCTATTTTTG
>JAGBQS010000128.1 GCA_017632695.1 Bacteroidales bacterium | reverse complement strand
CGCGAGAACGGTCTGGTTTACTGCTCGGCGGGCGACGAGAAAGCCATCTCGTGGATGAATGCCACGGACTTCGGCCGGCCCATCACCCCGCGCAACGGATATCTGGTGGAATTCAACGCCCTTTGGTACAACGGCCTGCGCTTTGCCATCGAACTCTTAGAGGCTTCCAACGGTGACGGCCAGCGCATTGCGATGCTGAAGGATTGGGCGGCTAAGTACGAGGATAACTTCAAGGACATCTTTGTGGCTCCCGGCGGCTATCTGTACGACTATGTGACGGATATGTATGCGGATGCCAGCGTACGTCCTAACCAGCTGTTTGCCCTGGGTCTGCCTTACACTCCGCTCAACAAGGCCGAACGGAAGGCTGCCCTCGATATGGTTACCAAGGAGCTCCTCACCCCGAAGGGCATCCGTTCGCTCACCCCGAAGGCCGGTCTGTACCGTCCGTACTATGTGGGCAACTCCACCGAACGCAACTATGCCTACCACAACGGCGCCTGCTGGCCCTGGCTGCTGGGTATCTATACGGAGGCGTACCTCTCCATCTTCACCCGCTCGGGTGTGGCATTCATCAACCGCCGCCTCATGAGCTACGAGGAGGAAATGGGTCGCCACTGCATCGGTACGCTGTCGGAGGTCTTCGACGGCAACCCGCCTTTCAGCGGACATGGTGCCCAGTCGCTCTCCATCAACAATGCCGAGGTGCTGCGCGCCCTGCGCGTGGTGGCCGACTTTGCCGAGAAATCGGAACTGAACCGGAATAAGAAAGCTTAATCATTAAAACTAACAACACTCAATAACATGAAAGCATTAATGTTTGGCTGGGAATGGCCTCCTCATATCCTGGGCGGTCTGGGACCTGCTTCGTACGGTATTGTGCGCGGTGTGGTCTATACTGGCGAATGTGATGTGACCTTCGTCCTGCCTAAACCTCAGGGCGACGAGAAAAAAGACTTCGTGCATATCATCGGAGCTGCCAATACGCCTGTGGTATGGAAGGACGTGGACTGGAACTATGTGCAGAAACGCTACGGCTACTGCATGGATCCCCAGGAGTATTACGACCTGCGCAACTGCATCTATGCCGACTTCAGCAGCCTCTACACCAACGACCTGGGCTGTATCGATTTCTCGGGCCGCTACCCCAAGAACCTGCTGGAGGAAATCAACAACTACTCGATTGTGGCGGGTGTGATTGCCCGCAAGGAAACCTTCGACGTTATCCACGCCCACGACTGGCTCACCTATCCTGCCGGCATCCACGCCAAGCAGGTGAGCGGCAAGCCGCTGGTGATCCATGTGCATGCTACCCAGTACGACCGTACCCGCGGTATGTGCGACTCGGGCGACCCGACCTTCCAGATTGAGCTGGACGGTATGAACCATGCGGATCTGATCATGTGCGTTTCGGAACTGACACGGCAGACGGTTATCCAGAAGTATCACCAGGACCCCAATAAGTGTATTGCCATGCACAATGCCGTGGAGCCGATGAGCGAGGAGGTGCTGAATATGGAGGCACGGCGCGGTACCAAGGAGAAGGTGATTACCTTCCTGGGACGTATCACGGCCCAAAAGGGTTGCGAGTACTTTGTGGAAGCGGCTGCCCGCTGCCTGCAGACCCTCGAGAAGGAACGTCAGTCCGGTTACCCGAATGTGCCTGACGTACGTGTGGTTATG
>JAGBQS010000127.1 GCA_017632695.1 Bacteroidales bacterium | reverse complement strand
TTTTTCCATAGCATTTGGAAGCAATCTGGCAGATGTTTATATTGAAGAAGAGGATATAGTTTCAGCCGACAGTCTTTTTATGCAGAGTTTTGCGACAGAATATGAAAGACTGAAACAGGTAACGGAAGCAGAACTTACAGATGTTATAATAAAGTTTTACTGGGGCGATACCCTTCCTGTCAAAGCACGTTACTATGCTGCACTATTAGCTTATTTGTATAGAGACGATTTGTCAGAAGATATCAACGAGGGTGTATATGCATACCTTTATAGGAGTCTCGGGATTAATGGAAAAGATTATCATAAACTTTCTTGCTGTTTTTCGGCTTTACCTGCAGATGAAGCCTTCAAAATTAAACGTAGAATGCTATTATTCTTGTTATTTGAGGAAGAACAGGAGCATGAATCTCCCAATTTCTAGAATGCAGATTCATTAAGAATATACTATAACAGATTGGTTCGTCAAAATCCGAATATTAAAAAGGTATTCCCCAAACTGATAGTAAACGGTATCAGCTGGTAATTTGATTGCTTGTGTAGAAAAACGCTCTTTTTTCCTCTAAAATTTGGAATGTTCGCAAAAATAGCGTATCTTTGCGGCAAAAATATGTATATCCATGATCAGATTCACAGAAAATGCGTCGTTGCTTCCGTATAATACTTTCGGCTTGAAGGCTCAGGCAGCCTTGCTTGTCGAATACGACCACGAAGACGATTTGCCACATATTTTTCAGGATCCGCGTGTAAAGGGAAAACCCTTCCTGCATGTGGGTCAGGGCAGTAACCTGCTGTTTACGGCCGATTATCCGGGAGTGATCCTTCACGGAAACATCAAGGGTATCAAGTTCCAGGGAACCACCGACGATGAGCAGATGGTTGAAATTGGAGCCGGCGAGACCTGGGACTCCATTTGCGACTGGGCTGCCATCCGCGGCTTTATGGGCATCGAGAACCTGTCGGGCATACCCGGCGAGGTGGGAGCTGCCGCCGTACAGAACATCGGAGCCTACGGCGCCGAATTCAAGGACGTGTGCGTAGCTGTGGCTGTGTACGACGTGGTTCAGAACAAGCACTTCATCATCGGGGTGGAGGAATGCCGTTACGGCTATCGGACCAGCATCTTTAAGGATCCGGAATTCAAGAGCCGGTTCATTGTGACCAGCGTGCTGCTGCGTCTGCGCACCAAGGGTCTGTTCAACATCGAGTACGGTAACATCAAGGCTGCCTTGCTGGAACGCGGCTATTCGCTGCAGCAGAAGGATCAGCATACCAGCCGGCGCAAACCGGCACCTGTAACCCGTCCGATTACCCTTACGGCCATGCGCGAAACCATTCTGGCAATCCGTTCGGCCAAGCTGCCCGATCCGGCAGTGTACGGCAACGCCGGCAGTTTCTTTAAGAATCCGGTGGTGCGGATACTGAAATACCGCGCGCTGAGCAGCCAATACCCGAATATGCCCTGCTATCAGGTGCTGAATGCCAAGGGCGAGGCCGATCCGGAGTGGGTGAAGATTCCTGCCGGATGGCTCATCGAGCATTCGGGCTGTACGTCGCGCCGTGTGGGCGATGCCGCCGTTTATCCGAAGCAGTGTCTGGTGCTGGTCAATATGGGCAAGGCGAAGGCCGAAGAGGTGGTGCAGCTGTCAAGAATCATCGTCGAAACGGTTAAGGACCGCTTTGATGTGCAGTTGGAACCCGAAGTGAATTTTATCTGAGTATGAAGGTCCGTTTTTTGGGAACAGGCACATCGTGCGGCGTGCCGATGCCGCTGTGTAACTGCGAGGTGTGCACGTCGGCCGATCCGAGGGATAACCGTCTGCGGTGTTCCGCACTGGTGGAAACCGACGATGGGAAGCAGATCCTCATTGACTGCGGACCGGACTTCCGTCAGCAGGCTCTCCGCTTCGGCGTACGGCATCTGGATGCCCTCTTGGTTACCCATAATCATTTTGACCATGTGGCAGGATTGGACGATCTGCGGGCTTTCTGCTTTGAGCATGCATTGCCGACGTATGCCGATCCGATTGTCAGCAAGACCTTCATCGAGAAATACGACTACATCTTTGTGCACCGCTATCCGGGTGTGCCGCAGATGGATCTGCATCTGGTTCATCCGGGCGACCGGTTCCAGATTGGTGAGACCCCGGTGCTGCCTCTGCAGATTTATCACGGCAAGCTGCCCATTCTGGCCTGGCGCATCGGCCGATTGGCGTATATCACCGACTGCACGGTTATTCCGGATGAGACCTGGGAGCAGCTGCAAGGCGTGGACACCCTGATTCTGGATGCCTTGCGATGGAAGTCGCACCCCACGCACTTCAACGTGGAGCAGGCGCTGGAGGTGGTGGAGCGGATGAAACCGCGACAGACTTTCTTTACGCACCTGAGTCACGACATCGGCCTGCATCCGTGGGCTGATGCCCGACTGCCGGAAAACGTGCATCTGGCCTACGACGGGCTGGAGATTGAATGCTGACCCAAGTTTATTTTTATCAGATATTTATTCCTATATTCTTAATAATATGCAACTTACCGATAATTGGTTTACGGCTCTCTCGGAGAACGAGGACGGAACCTTTACCTTTATTTCCGGTCGAACAGGCATCGACGAGTTTATCAATTCGCACAAGCTGCGTGAACGCATCGAGGTGGTCTGGACCTATCAGGCCGATGCCAAGGGTCTGCCGGCCGACGATGCCGAGGCCCAGCGGATGGAAGAGGTAGTGGATAAGTTGCGCGAGGTGATGGAGAAGGACAAGCTCGCCATCATGACGGGTGTGTATACCGGTCAGGGACAGCGCGAGATCAACTTTATATGCCGCAACGTAGCAGCCTTCGGCGAACGGCTTAACAACACGCTGTCCGTTTACCCGAAGCTGCCTATTGTGATTCATGCCTACGATGATCCCGACAACGAGGAATACAGGGATCTGCTCGAACTGAAAGGAGAGGAGGATTAAATTCGGAACGTTATGCTGGGCTTCCGACAAATAGCGGTTCTTTTGTCGACGGTACTGCTGTTGTCTGCCTGTCGTGTAACACGTCACATTCCGGAAGATCAGAATGTGCTGAGCCGTGTTTACATTGAGGTGGACG
>JAGBQS010000126.1 GCA_017632695.1 Bacteroidales bacterium | reverse complement strand
CCTTTCCGGCATTCACGGAATCAGGCTTGGCGCGGACTTCGACTGGGAGCTGTTCCCACGGCATCATATCCGGTTCGGGGCTTCGCTCGAGCATCATATTTACCTGCCTGAAAGGTCACTTCATCAATGGATGGAATTGGGCAAGACAACGGAGGAGGTTTCCAACTGGTCCGCAGGCAACCGTTACAGGGGGGAGGAGCCGTCGGTATATATCGAGGATGAGATGACGCTGCTGCCTGGCCTGACGGCGAATGTCGGCGTACGCGCTGCACTTTTCCTCGTGAAGGGAAAAGCCTATGCGCTGCCCGAGCCGCGTGTCGCGCTCCGTTACGATGCCTCGGACGTTGTCACGCTGAAGACGTCGTACACCCTGATGAACCAGTTCGAGCACAGGTTGCAGACCACTTATGTGGACCTGCCGTCCTATCTCTGGCTGCCGACGACGTCCGACATCCGTCCGATGCACTCGCGGCAGGCGGCAGCGGGCGTATATATGCGTTTGCCGCACGGAATGCATCTGGACGTCGAAGGATTCTGGAAGACTATGGAGCACATCTATGAGTACTCCGGCCCGGCAGCGCTGTACCCTCCCGTGGACCGCTGGGAGTCGGCTTTCAGCGAAGGTAGGGGACGCGCCTACGGTGCTGAGGTAGCCTTCGGCTGGGAGAACGATAAGAGTGCCGCGGACGTGGCTTACACGCTGTCTTGGGCGGAGCGTTTCTTCCCCGAGTTCAGCGACCGTTGGTACCGTGACCGCAACGACAATCGCCATAAGTTCAACATCACTGCCACGCACAAGTTCAGCGAACGTTTCGAGATCTATGGCGGATGGGTATATCATTCCGGCAATCGTATGACAGTTGGTTCGCAGGGGAAATACCAAGGTACAACCGTGCGTAGTGACGGAAGCTTTTTCCATTATTACAACCGGGTATATACCGGTCCCAACAATATCAAGCTTCCCGACTACCACCGTCTCGACTTGGGAATGAATTTCATAAAGCAACGTAGTGATGGCAAGATTCGGACCTGGAACTTCAGCATCTACAATGCCTATTGCCGGATGAATACCGTTTATGCCGATGTGGAAATAGATGACGGAGAATATGTGGGCAAGTCATATGGCTTGATCCCTATCATCCCCACTTTCAGTTATACCTTGAAATTCTGAGCCATGAGAAGAGTATTGATGATAATTCTTGTCCTTACTGCCATGTGCGGATGTGAGCGAAGTTTCGATATTTCCAAGCAGGTGGGGGACAGTACCATCTGGATGACGTTCATCCCTTCCAATGATTACGATTCCACTTTCTTCTTCGTTCAGGCAACCACTCCTCTTGCCGGTAAAACCAATCCGGTTCTGACTAATGGGGAGAGCGTCGGAGTACGTGTCAACGGCCAGCTACTGACACTAGAAAAAAACAGACGTTCGTTTGCGGACAGGCTCCAGTGCTATACGACAGATTACTCTTTTATGCCAGGAGATGTAGTTGAAGCTAGTGCCACAGTGCCTGGCATCGGGACTGTAGGCGCTTCCTGCAAAGTGCCGGAGCCTTTCCCTTCGTACACTTGGAAAGCATGGGTTGTCGAGAAGACAAGCAGTATCAATTCTTTGTTCGTTGATATCGAGTATGATGATCCGGGAGACGGCGACTATTACGGAGCAGTTGTCTGCCAGTACATCGAAGAGACCAGCCAATGGGAAGACAGTGACCCTGAAACCGGAGAAAAGTATTGGGGCGAGATAAAACGCTCCACCAGAACTGAATACCTTCCCCCTCGTGCAATGACCGAAATTGATGGTCTGTCAGCAGGTAGTGAAGAGCCTATAACAGCAATGCCGAAATACCACAATTACCTAT
>JAGBQS010000125.1 GCA_017632695.1 Bacteroidales bacterium | reverse complement strand
GTCGCTTCGCAGAACGCAAATACAGTTATAAAGAAATACAGGAATTGGGTGTCGCCTCACTCGAGGAACTGCTTAACACCATTCCGGGCGTATTTGTCGCTGTGAACGCCGATGGCAAGCGTATTGCCAAATTCCGCGGCAAGGAACTGCATTTCATTCTGAACGGCACGGAAGTATCGCTCACAGCCGGCGAAGAGGAAACGGAATTTGAGTACGTCGATAATTATTGCAATACCTCCTGCATCGAATACCTCGACCTGATGCTGGCCCCCTATACGTCAACCTCCATTACCGATTTCAACGCCTATGTGGTCCGCATCCAGGAGAATCCGAACCTTTCGGTCAAGACCGACCTCAGTTCAGTTCTGTTCAAACCGCTGGGCTACCAGATACCACGCGAATTCCATCCGACGGATTATTCCGATCCGAACGAACGATTAGCCAATCCTCCGGGTACCGACATGCGTTCTACGCTCTATTGGAATCCTGCCATCGAGGTTGACAGCACCGGCCTGGCAAAGTTCAGTTTCTGGACCAACGACAATTACAACACCCTCTATACCATCCGTGTGGAAGGCGTGTCCGAGTCCGGCCAACTCATTGACGGACTCAAACGGATCAGGATGAAGTAAGTTTTTTGAGGTCTTCCCCAAATCAATAAAAAAAACAAACTGAGAGACAGTAAAAATATAATCATCAGATAAAAAACTAATGGAACAGACAGAATATCTGCAGAAATACGAAGAACAGCTGCGCCATAACCTGATGCAGCTGCTCAGAGAACAGGACTTGATTCCCCAAAAGGGTCCGCTGCCTGAAACGCCGGACATCACAGACCGATGGGACTCGATGGTAGGAAGCTATTCGGCCGATGCCATGAAGGAGATTGTACAATATCCGCTGGTTTCGTTGGGATGGGCCATGTATCTGGGCCTCGCTCTTGCCCGTTATTGGGACGAAGGCTGGGAAGTGTACAGCAAGCATCCCAACCTTTATGAACACCTGCGCGACGTTCGCGGATTCGATTATCTGGACGAGGTGGTCCGCTTCGATCTTTACCATTGGGATTGCGAAGAAGTGGTCCGCAACTGCGCCCAGATGGCGCTCGACCAGATCCGGCACGAGCAGATTGAGCCATCGTCGCCCCTCGCCTACCACGTATATATCAGCTCCATCAGGATCCTGTATCTGCTGGGAGCCGCCATGGGTCTGAAGAAACTGGGCTATTCGATGCAGAAAGCCTAACGCTTCGGTCTGGGCGGGAAATCGGAGAAGGCGGTGAAATCCGAAAATGCAGCCGCATTCATCCAGATAAGCCGCTCCTCGTCCGTCATCTGCTCGATGGCATACCGAAGCATGGTTCGCGGCATTTCGTGTGCATGCTTTTTCAGGAAGTCGCGCAGCAGATCCATGCTGATTCGCTTGCCCATTTCGCGCAGCATCCAGCCTACGGCCTTGTGCATCAGATCGTGCCTGTGATGCAGATGCCACTCGGCATAACGCAGACACCAGAAGGGATTGCCCTGCTGGGTAGTCTTCCACGAGCTGACCACACTCATCCGCTGCTTCCATAGGCAAGGACTTGCTGCCAGTCCGTCAAATACGGTTATCTTATAGTCATCGTTCAGGCCGATACCGTTGCCGCCCAACGCAGTGGGCAGCAGCAACCAATGACCCAGAATCTTAGGTGCCGAGAGGTCGACCAAATCCCAATTGTTCGCCCTTTCGGCATATTTCAGATACAGGCGGACAATCTCGTCGCGTTTGCCGACGGCATCCGGATCGTTCACCAGCCGTTTGGCTGCCAGTTTTTCAAATCTTGCCACCAATATCAGCCAGCCGCACAGCCGTACCTCATGCCAGCGGGACATCAACAGTTCCGGAACCTCTTCAAGGGGCAGGTCTGTTCCGACGGCTTTTACGACCTCACGCGTCTGCGGCACTTTCAGACCCAGGAACTCATCCCCTTCGCCGTACTGACCGGCAGCCGTCTTGAAAAACCCCATCAGCACTTTACGCTGCTTTTCGTTTTGCAGCGTCTCCATATATTCTATGATTTCGGTTGCTTTCATGTTAAACAAACTTTTCGGATTTCCGTGCAAAGATACGTTTTTCTGAAAACAAATACAAATTTTATGTTGCACAGGAGGTTATTTTCGTCAGTAATGGCTGAAAATGAGCAAAAATAGAGCCTTCCGGTAACAATTATTTCGTTATTAAAAAAAAATATCGTATCTTTGCGCACATAAACTGAATATAAAAATGAATGCAATATCAGAAAAATACAGACAGTTCACACAGTGGCAGCAACGTCCTCATGAGGTAATGCCGATGTCCGAAGAGAGCCACGTCTGCCCTACCTGCGGCACCAGTTATACAGGTAATTATTGTCCCCGATGCGGCCAGTCGGCCAAAATCGGCCGCTACTCGTTCAAAAAGGCCATGCTGCTGTTCCTCGATGTCTGGGGACTGGGTAATCGCGGCATGTTCCGATCCATCCGCGACCTCCTGCTACGCCCGGGATACATGATCCGCGACTACCTGAAGGGCATGCAGATGGCCTATTTCCCTCCGTTCAAAATGTTCTTCCTGCTTGTAACGCTTTCGCTGTTTATCGAATCAGGATTCAACATTACGGGCAAAAACCGCATTGCCGAGAGTATCGGAGAGTTTAATGCCGGATTCTTCGATTCTCAGTCGGAAGTTGAAGGCACATCTGAATCCGATTCAGAACTATCAGAAAAACAGAAGCAGATAATGATCGAAACGTTGCGATTGGCACGGAAAAGTATGGAGTGGACCTATCAGCACATGACGCTTGTATCTCTCTCTTTCCTTTTTCTGTTTTCCGGTCCTCTCTATTTCTGGTTCCGCCGATGCCCTGCCATTCCCGACCTGAAGTATTCCGAGTTCTTCGTAGCATTGGTGTATATCTCGAATATGCTCACTATTTATTCGGTTGTGTTAGGGTTCCTGTGCCTGAATCCGTTACTTGAAACATTGACATACCCTCTGGCAATCATTCCCCTGAAACAACTGTCGGGCTACAGCTACAGACGCACCGTCTGGTATATTATCGCATCGTTCCTCTTATTCTTTATTGCCACTATGCTCTGCCTCTTTGCATTTGGAATCATCATGGGGCTCGTAGCTATGATTCAGGGAGCGTAAATAATCGTATTTATTCACAACATTCTACTATAGTATATGAAAAAGCTTCTTATTTGTATTGTCATTTTCCTGGGCTGCCATGCCGGTTTTGCCCAGAATGAGTTTGAAACGGTCTATTATCGTGTTGGAGGCGGTTTGGCGTTAGGCGGCATGCAGAGCCAAAGCAACGACGACGATGCAATATCATCCGAAGGTTCAGACAAAGGATTTACCGTGTTTGCCGAAAGAGGCGTCAAGTTTGTTGAACATCGGCCTTGCTATCTGCTTGTAGGACTGAAATACACACAAGTAAAGGCAAGTTATTATGTCCCATACGCCTGGTGGAGCGAGAACTGTACGGAAAAGTTGGGCTGCCTGTCCGTTCCGGTTGCAGTAACCTACAAGATAGGTAAAAGCAGGATCAACGTTGAACCTTATGCCGGTCTGAATTTCAGTTACTACACGTTAGGGGAAGTCAAGTCTTCTTCGTCCAGAATACAAATAAATATCTTCGAGACCGATGATGTTCATGGCAAGCGTTTCCAGTTTGGAGGTATATTAGGAGCCTATTTCAACTTCAACCCTGTCTTTATCGGGTTCCGTTATTCTCCCTATTTTACCAACTTCTATAATAAGAGCCATACGCACACCTCGTTCATTGATATCTCCGCAGGTTTTAATCTGAAATAGAAATAACTGATTGAAAACTCATTATAAATCTTACGCTTATATAAAAATGTATAGTAAAATTTCATTGCTTTCAGCGTTTTTGTTTATTGTCGGTACATCGGCAATAGCTCAGCCAGAACAGAATACATTTTCGATTACTCCGAGAATCGGAATATCGGCTACGAACATGATGGACGATGCAGCGTTAGAAATACCTTTTGGTTATGTTCTTCGTGCTACGAGTGAAGATTATACTCCGACTGTCACTAACTTTTTTGAAACAGGACTTTCGGAAAAACCTTTATATAACACAAAATATCGGATGGCATTTGCCGGAAATGTGGATATACAATGGCACCGAAGCCGGCTTTGGGCGTTTGTAACGGGTGTAGGCTATGCTTTCAAGGGCTGTAAGTACGATACAGACGAATACAATCCGTTAATCCCAAATACCAATACAGTTTCGATGCAATGGGATGTTAAAGATGTACGTCTCAATCTGCATTATTTCACCTTACCCACAATAGCCAAGTTGTACATCGGACAAGGCTTTGCGCTGAATGCCGGAGCACAGATTGAATGGCTCATACGTTCCAATTACAGAAGCCGCTTAGGCTATAGCACCAGCGTGCCTGGAGAGTATTACATCGGATTCATTGATGATGCCTGGCGTGTCAGGATAGATGCAGAAAAAGTGTATGAAGAAGATGTGAAGATAAAAACAAGTAAACTGTTTCATCGTTTTGACATTTCTTTTCCTGTCGGTTTTTCGTACGAATACGGACATTATGTGACAGATTTGCGAGCCAATCTCGGATGGGCAGATATTGGCGATGGGCACGGTCATTGCAGAAACATAGGCTTCACGCTCTCGTTTGGTTACCGGTTTGATTTCAAATTAAAAGAAGATTATGTTTACAAATTCTACGACAAGTAAGTTTTTCTTTATTTGCGCTGCCACATTGCTATGTGGAACCATTGTATTTGCGCAACCTGAACCCGGAAGCTTTTCTGTAACTCCGAAAATTGGGTTGCAGGTATCGAAACTGATGGGCGATTCCGAAATGGGGTCTCTGTTCTCGATAGTGGACAGAACCCGGTTATACGAGCTTTACAATCAAGGCAATAATCAATGGGGAAATAATATTCCGGAAGAGGAATATGCTAACCGGATTTTGCTGATGTTTGATAAGCCACATTCCCATACCGGCTTTGCCGGCGGCGTAGACTTCCAGTACCAGATAAGCAAACGGTGGGCAGTCCTGGCCGGTTTTAACTATAGTTACAAAAAGTCCAGATATGAAACGGATCATTGTACTACCTCTTATATGCAAGAGCCGAACTTCGATTGGGAGTCCAAAGAATTGAATCTCCAGTTGCACTATCTGCAGGTTCCTGTTATGACCCGATACTATGTATATAAAGGGTTGGCATTAAATGCCGGCATTCAGTTAGGAGGGCTCCGGCAGGCATACCTAAACTATAAACATCGGATAAAATTCAACAACGCCAGTCAGTACATTATTCAGGATGAAATATTCGGCCGATACAAGTCAAAGCAGTTCGAAGCCGGAAAGTGGTATGAAATAAAGGAAAAGATAGAGACAACCGATACTTTTGAACGGTTTGATTTCTCCATTCCCGTCGGAGTGTCGTTCGATTATCGCCATCTGCTGTTCGAGGCACGTGCCGAATTTGGTCTGAGCGACATGGCTAAAAACAATGATGCAGATTGCCGTGTTCAGGCGTTCACATTCAGTGTCGGCTACCGTTTTGACTTATAACTTCAAACTTATTTTACAAATAGCCTTCGTTTAAAGACGGAGGCTATTTGCGTTTTTACCAATACGGTTTTAGAATATGCATTACATTAACGTACCCGTAATGGCAAAACTGTATATCGGCAAAGGTTTTGCGCTGAATGCTGGCATGCAGTTGGACTGGCTGGTACGCTCGAATTACAGAAGCCGGTTAGGTTATATTGCAAGTGCGGATGGAGAATATTCCATCGGATTTATTAATGACAGTTGGACGGTTAATATGGACGCCGAAAAATTGTACGAGAAAGATGTGATTATAAAGGCGAATAAGAATTATAAGACTTTTGATATGTCGATTCCGCTTGGTTTCTCGTACGAATACAGACATTTTGTGACCGATCTGCGCGCAAATTTCGGTTTGGCCGATGTGACTGATGGGCAAGATCGTTGCAAAAACATAGGCTTTACGCTTTCATTTGGCTACCGGTTTGACTTTAAAATCAAATCAGCATTTAAATGAAAAAACAGAGCCTGTGTTTGTTTTTAGCGTAGTCGATTAACCGACTTACAGTTTTCAGTTTTTATGCATTTTTATCAGGCTTCCACTGATACCTGATTCAGCTGCGACAGGGAGCGTTTTTACTGCCCTACCTGAAAAAATTTGCCGCCTCACCAGAGAAAAAGTTTTTCCAGGTCTGGCGGCAAAAATTATCTCGTAGGGCAATTTCTAAGCCCCTCTTATACCAATGTATAAATATGCAAAATTCACAACAAATTATTACGTTCTTGGGATAGTATCTGCTCTTTACCGGGCACGCCGGCGGTTGCCGGCCGAAATAAGCATGCTTTTGCGATATTTACCGATAAGTACGTTGCACGTTTGGATTGTGTCACGGGCCTTTTCGGCACGCTCCCGATAGGGAGATACGCTGACAGGATTATTGGCCCAGACTTCCAGGTAACTCATCAGTTGAAGATACAGCAAGCGCAGTTCTTTTAACATACAGCGACTTTTTCCAGGGTCCTTGGTTGTCTTCTCCTCTATCCGATGGTTGTAAGCCTGATTAAATACATCGACCGCCTTTTGCAGCCTTACCACTTCAGGCATCAGGTCCACCTGACTGATCAGTTCCGACCAATCGTTGATGAGTCTTGAAGCCATAATGGTATAGTATTGGTTGCGGAGATCCTGTCGGGATCTGATTGTTGTAGTGACCGGGAACTGTTTCAGGACTTCCTTTTCCAGTTGCGGATAGGCCGAGATCACTTCGGGTGAAGTGTGAAACTTCAGCGATGTCAGCTCCTTATGAAGGTGCAGAAAGGCCAAGTCCGATTCTTTGCAGGCTTCCCTTACTTCGGTCGTTGTCATCAGGGAGGGAACATATTTCCCTAAATTGACCAGTTCTTCGTATTTCTGGCAATACAGATTAAAAAGTTCGCGGGTCTCATCGGTGTCGAAGATGCCGGAAAGTCGCAGGATTTCAGCGATTTCCATGTAGAGACTCTGCAAGGAGGCATTGGTGTAGCGAGAAAAATTTATTTCTCTCACTGCGATTGGCTGGAACTGTTTCATTCCTTTTTGATTAGTTTGGTTAAAGGTTGACGAATCGAAATTTATTTTGGGTTGCTATCGATCGGGAATTTCCGAACGAAAGGATTTACAAACAGGCTTCGGTTCGAAACGAAGGCTCTATGTAATTTTACAAACAGGCTTCGGTTCAAAACGAAGGATCTATGTAATTTTACAAACAGGCTTCGGTTCAAGACGAAGGTTCTATGTAATTTTACAAACAGCCTTCGGTTCAAGACGGAGGCTCTATGTAATTTTACAAACAAACTTCGGTTCAGGACGAAGGCTCTATGTAAACACTTTCGCTGATAGCGGCTGCAAAGATAACGATTTTTACAAGTATTTCCAAGCTTTCTGCTAAGATTTAGGAAGTTTTAACCAAACGGAAGTGCCAACAGCCATCATGGGACCAATTATATCCATTATACAAATGACAGACGGATAAAAAAACAAAGACTGGCACCAACTTGTGGTTGATGCCAGTCATTTATTATGTCTCATCGGAACGATGATGGAATTATTTCTTTTCCTTGTAGTAAGGAGTGTTGTAAGTCAAACGGATACCATTATCGGTCTTGCTGAGCAACAGAGTGGTACCATCGGCATCCAGTTCATAAAGGAAACCAGCCGAAGAGTTTGAAACCTGATGATAGATGACATTCAGCAACTGGGCGTTATCCAGATAAGCGTTAGCCGAAGTAGTAGGAACGTCGACAATCAGCTGACCGACACGATTCTTCTCGGTAACGTCCTCGAGGTTGAATTTCAGGCTAATCTTGGTACCCTGGCACAGACCGGTGAGCGTGTTAGGATCTTCGATCGAGGTAACATAATTCTTCTTGGCAACAGCCTTGGTAATCTCGCCGACAGTTCCGTTGAGGTTGATACCATCGAAGTCGAAAGCATACATGCTAACACTGGCCATCAAGGCACAAGCGATAAGGAATAATTTTTTCATAGTGAATTAAATTTGTTTGATATGTTAGTTATTTGTTTATTGTAGCAAAAGGATTATCGTTTCCGACGTGCAAATATAAGAACAAATCTTGAAAAAACAACCAATAAATTGTCATTTTTCCACAAATCTACCATTATACACCCCATAATTGGCTGTTGAAGCTATCATTTTTCCACAATTTTAACATACAATTCTGATGTTTGACGTCCTATTTGTGTCCAATTGTGAGCATCACGTATTTTTTGGAATTCAGAGGTCTGAGCTGCAACAGTCCGAACTTCATCGGGATGTGTAGCCAGGCGGACCATTTCCGTTCCCAATCGGTTATCGGACAATTTGCCGATGCTCCACCCTATCCGACCTATCTGCAGAATCTCGGCCAGACCGCCTACGGAAGTGACCAATACCGGCACCTGACGGTTGACTGCCGAGAAGACTACTCCGCTCTGCGAAATGCTGCGATATGGTAACAGAACCACTTGTGTAATGGAAAGGTATGCCTCGAAATCAAGATCGGTCAGCATATCGTCGATGACAGTTACATTGCTGCACGAAGCCAGCGGAGAGTAGTCAAGCCCGTGATTGCGTCCGGCAATCAGCAGGTGACAGTTGGGATTGTCGTGCAGTTCGGGATGCTGCATCCAAGCCTCGACTACTTCCTGCGTGCCTTTATAGGGTTTCTGTACACCCAAACTGCTGAAAAGCAGTGTCTGGTCCGACAAGCCCAACTGCCGGCGCAACTCGGCAGCACGGCTACGTAACTCCACAACCGAAACAGGGTTCTGAAGCATTCCGTGACGGATGACATGAATCTTTCCGGCATCGATATGCAGGGTTGAAATCATTTCCTGACGGGTTTCTTCGTTGTGAACAATCAGAGCGTCGACCAACCGATAGTACTTCGTATACTGCCATTTATCGCCCCAATGCCGGACATGAGGAAGCAGGTTGTGGGCGGTATGTATTACCCGAATGCCCCTTACCTGCAATAGCCAGGTGAACAGATAATCGAGCAGCCAGATGCGGATCCACTGGACATGAACCACATCGGGTTTTTCGCGCCAGGCATCGCGTAATATGCCCCAGATAGAGCCTGCATAACTCAGTGCCTTCAGGATACCCTTCTTCCGGCCGTAATGGAAACGGCAGCGACACAGGGCCGGAGGCAGTTCCGGCAACTGATACATATCATTATAATAATAAGTCAGCTGAAAGTCGGGACTGATATTCTTCAACAGGGAATAATCGTAAAGACTCAGGTTGTTATACGATTGGGGGTCGATATAATAGACATTCATAACAGATAGGTTTTTATTTCAGTCGGGGGCTTATCACATTGCTGACATGAATCTGTGCCTGTTCCAAACCGGACACATCGGCAGTCGTAACAATCCCGTCAATAAAACTTTCGGGGAAAAACTGCCAATGCAGGTTACGCGGGACACCGATTTCATCGATGCTCCTGAGCTTTTCCCTGAAAACCGAATACAAAGATTTAGGATGAAACTTATGCGTCTTCTGAACCGTAGCAACGGTAAAGCCTAAGGCGGTGATCAGCCGGGTCAGTCCTTTTTTCTGCCTATAGGTCATGGCATAGAACAGCACATCGCCCTTCCTTTCGCCTTCGGTTTCCACATGATACCACAGGTTCCCCTGCGCACAGGAAGGCAGATTAAACAAGGCTCCCGCCGATTTGATATACCGGAACCCGGTAATGTCCGAAAAGACATTATAAGCCGGAGGACTCATGGGGCCTTCGGAGAACCCATGAAAATCGTAATCAACGGGGTTGAATACAGGATTCAGATACCGTATGTGCCTGAAAACATTGCAATAGGCATTTCCTTCGCCACCCATCATATCGGCAAAATGACTGTAGAAGACAATATTTTCGAAGAGGCAGTCACATGCATGCTCATAGATCTTAATACCCTGATGTCCGTCGTAACCGCCGATGGAAATATTGCAGGCTGTTATGTTCCGGCTGTCGAGCACATACAGCGGATTCGTGAAGTTGCGTATGGAAACGTTCCTGATTTCGCCATGAGCCACACGTTTCATATTGATGGCATTCCAGCCGTAATCCATTTCCTGCGATGCTTTTACACTATAGTACACCGGGAAGCCGTGATGGCGGAAGTTGCCGTTCCAGAGACTGTCAAGATTCAGGTTACAGATCGAAACATCCTCGAGCATCTCCACATTAAATATGGTAGGCGTGTATTCCAGCTGACAGTCACGCGGAAGCGGGCGGACCAGTTTCAGGGTGTGACGGTCCAATATGGATTCCACCTCAACCAGCCATTGGAAAGAAGGTGCCTGCTCGGTTCCTGCACGCAGGGCAGTTGTCCATTCCGGACGAAGGGACTGAACGCCCAGAATATCTTTAATCAGATTGCCGTCGGCGGTGGTATTATAGAGCCCCAGCATAATGAAGCGGCCTACGTTGCCGGTGTCCTCAACCTCCAGCAGGGAATCGCCCTTCAAGGCCGGTTTGATTAACGTTGTTACGGCCGATGCCGGGGTAAGGATTTCGCCGTCGCTTCCGGGATCCGAAAGCGAAGCGCTCTGACTGAATACTTTCTGCCGGTTCCGGAACTGCAACCCGAAGAAATTGTTACTCGGCTGTAAGGCTTCGCCCGTTGAAATGAAGAACGGCGAAAGCCAGGGATTCTTATGCCCCTCGGAAGTAGGTCCGCAATTCACCAGCGTTGCCAAAGGACGGCCCTGTCCGTCGGTTTCTCCCTCGAGGGTAATACGGGAATGATTGATTCGGATAAAACGTCCCCTCTTCCGGTTGAAATAATATCTGCCCCGAGGGAAATAAATACGTCCGCCGCCCGAACTGCCTACCTGATCAATCATCTTCTGCAAGGCATCGAGTTGATCGGCCTTCGAATCGGGAACAAGGCCGAAGTCTGTAACACGATACACCGGCAGATTCAGATTGCCGTTGTGCTGATTACCTGCATACCCGGACTGAGGTTCATCTTCGGCCGCAGAGGTGAAATAAGACTCGCCTCCAGGCTTCCGGCTGAACAGATAAGCCAATGCCAAATCCTTAGGATGCGCTATACCGAAAGGCGAATTACGCAAATAAACGCCTACAAGCCAGAATGACACCGCCGAAACGTTGCCAAACAGGTGATACAATAATCCCGAAAGCAAGAGGATGATCAGCAACCGGCATCCCCACGAAACAAGAGCCTTACGGGGGTTCGTCTTACTGATAAACCATTCGGTAAGGAACGATACCGCCAAAGCAATCGCACAGGATATAAGGATGTCCGGAATACTTCGGGTCATCAGATCCCGGACCAGAACGCAAATACCGGACAGGGCACTCAGCATACTTACGGCTTGTGCCTTTTGCCAGCGGTAATTATACTTTCCGGTCAGGAGTTTCAGTTCGCCTGCCTGCAACTGAAACCCTACCCAACAGGCTATAACAGCTATAACAAAATAGGAGATAAAAAGCATCATGATTGTGGTCATTATCTTTCCTGCCTGAGCAGGTCCTGTAAGTAGTTCCTTAATTGAATCTGCACATCCAGACGTCCGGGATCGCCCTTGCCCAATAAACCTTTCAACTTTTGCAGGAAAATGAAGAAGTTGATGTTCCGAAGCCGGTTAAGAACGGTTTTCCTTCGGGGATAGCCGTTCTTTTCGTTCAGTTTTATGGCTACCTGAACTTTGGTCTTTTCGTAATCGATGGACTGATTCTTACCCTGATGGAGCGGGTGAATGTAATGCAGCGAGGAATCGAACTTCATGTGATACCCGAAACGCTGTCCCAGACGGTGGTGAATATCGTCTTCCTCCCCATACATGAAATTGGATTCATCGAACAGCCCGACCTCCATAAACATCTGTTTGCGGACAAAGAAAAACGAGCCCTGAATATGCATCCATCGGGGTATGTACCATCCGAGTTTATTGCATAGTCCTGTCATGACTGCCTGCGCGTAGCCGTTCATCATGAACGTACCGCAAAACGACTTGGAACTTGGTTTTGTGGGCGAATGCATCTGCTTCAGCCCGAGTAACGACAATTTTGGGTCTGCCTCGAACGATTGCAGCGCTTTCTGGAAAACAGGCTCATACAAACGGACATCGGGGTTCATAATCAGAATCACCGGAGCCGAGGCTCGCCGGATTCCCACATTGTTACCTTGGCCGTAGCCTCCGTTGTGGGTATTATGAATCAGAACGATGTCATCGCCGTATCTTTCGGTAATTGCCGAGAACATGGCAGAACACTCGGGGCTGTTATCAACCACGATGATTTCAAGTTCGCCGTTTGCCAGATCGTTGTATTGCCGGACAGAGTCCAGACAATCAAATATATCGTGTTCGGACTTGTAGGTCACTATGAGGAGAGTCAATCTTTTCATGCCTTAACGTTTTGATAAATTTGAAGGGTTTGGGCGGCTATGTGCTGCCAACTGCGTTCGCCAACGGAGAAGTCCTCCTGAATGGCCGCCGACATCTGTTCCAAACAGCCGGGTTGCAACATTTGGCTGATACCGTCGGCCAGGGCATGGGAATCGCAAGGATCGACCAGCAGCCCGTGACGACCTTCGGAAATCTCTTCAGCCAAAGCTCCCACACGGGTGGCCAATACGGGTTTGCCCAAGGCAAAGGCCGACAGAACCACTCCGCTCTGCGTGGCATCCTTATAGGGGCAGCACACAAAGAGAGACTTTGTCATGAGGGTCTTCAGTTCTTCATCGGTTACAAAGCGGTTAATGAGCTGTATGCGACCGGATGCAAGATAGGGCTGAATGTCGAAGTCGAACTTTCCGCGTCCGGCTATCACCAGATTCACAGGTTCGGCAACATGCGATAGCGCTTCGCACAGGTAACGGATGCCCTTGTGCGGATTGATGCTGCCGGCAAACAGAACGAACCGTTCCGGCAGCTGCATCGGTGCCCCGACCGTAAGCTGAAGATGAGAAAACACACCCATGCGCGACACAAATACCCGTTTGTGCTGCAATCCGCAAACCCGGATAAACTCCTCGCGCAAAGATTCGCTGAGCACTATAAAATTCCGGACACAACGGAAAGCCATCCAACGGTGCAGACGGTTCATCCGGTTCCTGTCGCCCGAATGAGGCAACGGATCGTGCATGGTCATAACCATACGCCGGCGAAGCAGATAAAGCAGGAACGAACCGTAACGCAACGGACTGGTAACATGTATCACGTCGAACCCTCCGCTGCGAAGCATCCGATAAAGCGCCCAGACTGCCCGGAAACTCTGCCAATGAAAATCCGTGGGTTTCGGCAAGTTGACCACGAAGATGCGATCCAGCGGCACAAATGCCGACAACGATGCCAGATCCGGATATTCGGCAGCACTGAACACACCTCCCTCGGGTTTCATGCTGCGGACATTGACGATGGTTGCCTGACGGGATGAATCGGACATCTGCAGGAAGTAAAAGACATCGGCTCCCTGCCTGATCATCTCCTGAAGCAGCGGCAATTCGCTGTCGGTCAGGAAAGCGGAAGATATATAGGCTATTTTCATTGGTCTGGCTCTTTGAAGGTTTTGTTGAAATGATCCAGGCTCTGCTGATAGGTCCTGGCATTACCGAACAGGAAATTCTGATACTCGTTGACCGGCGTATTGATAGTCACCAGCATTCGGAATATGAAGAACAATACAAAATATCCTGCAAAAAGACATCGGTTGCCGGCATACCTCAAACAGAAGACCAGTTCGATGAGAATCACCCAGTTGGCATACGAAAAGATGATGCCCATACGGTTGCTGACTTCAACTATATCGTAAGTGAGTGCCGTTCCCAACATGAAAACCAACAGGGAATTGATAATGATGACATTGGTTTCCCGGCGGCTGATCAGTGTTTCGTAATAGCAGAAGACCAGTCCGCATGTGATGATGCGCTGCAGCAGAACCGTAACCGGCATTCCGTGCCAACCGTAATCCGTGTAACTCTC
>JAGBQS010000012.1 GCA_017632695.1 Bacteroidales bacterium | reverse complement strand
TGGACCGACGACGGCAGCACACTGAACGATGCCGACTATCCGCTCATTCCTAACCGCAACACCGCTCACAACCCGGTGGCTTTGCTGAACGAGAAGGACGATATTGCCCACTCGCGTTCATGGCAGGGTAACCTGGAGCTCGACTACAAGATTCACGGTTTCGAGGACCTGCATCTTCATATGAACTTTGTCGGCGATTACGGCAACGGTAACCAGCACACCACCTATGCTACCTGGGGCCAGACCAACTTCTACTATGGCAACGACGGCGGCACTTCGGAGGAGAAGTTCAACCTCACCTACTCTGCTTATGCACAGTACATCAAGGACTTCAACAAAGCCAATCACTTTGATTTCATGGCAGGTTACGAATGGAGCCACCTGAAGTATTGGGGCAGCTCTCTGTACAAGGACCTGCGCGAACCTGCTGCAGGCGAGGAATACCACTCATACAGCAGCAACCGCTGGTTGCAGGAGTCTTATCTGGTATCGTTCTTCGGACGTGCATTCTACAGCCTCCTCGACCGCTACCTGCTCACAGTTACCGTTCGTGACGACGGTTCTTCACGCTTCAACGACCACTGGTCGCTCTTCCCGTCGGCAGCCTTTGCCTGGAAGATCAAGGACGAATTCTTCCTGCGCGACATCGACTGGGTATCGGAGGCCAAGGTTCGTGCCGGCTGGGGTAAGACCGGTCAGCAGGATGGTATCGGCAACTACAATTATTTTGCAACCTATAGCGTCAACTCGATGAACAACGACGGCCGCTACCCGATTCTGGGTGTTAACGACGAAGGTTTGCTGTATCGTCCGGATGCCTACAACAAGAACCTGAAGTGGGAAACCACCGAAACCACCAACGTAGGTGTTGACTTCGGATTCCTCCGCGATCGCATTACATTGAGCGCCGACTGGTACTATCGCAAGACTACCGATCTGATCAATACAGCATCTGTCAGCGCCGGTTCAAACTTCCGCAACCAGGTTACCTCGAACATCGGTTCGATGGAGAACAAGGGTATCGAAATCGCTACCACCGTACGTCCTATCCAGACCCGCAACCTGCAGTGGGAGATTTCGGCTAACTTCAGCTACAACAAGAATGAGATTACCAAGCTGACCGGCGAAAGCTCGGTTGTTAAGACCGGCAGCATCTCGGCAGGTACCGGTCATACCATTCAGGTTCAGGCTGCAGGACACCCGAAGAACAGCTTCTACGTTTACCAGCAGGTTTACGGCGAAGACGGAAAGCCGCTGGAAGGCGTTTATGTGGACCGCAACGGCGACGGCTCGATTACCGATGCCGACCTCTACTTCTACAAGTCGCCCGATGCTCCTTACACCGCAGGCTTGAGCTCTCGTATCATCTACCGCAACTGGGACTTCGGTTTCAATCTGCGCGCAAGCTTCGACAACTACGTTTACAACGATACCGAAGCAGGAAAGATGAATATCGACAAGCGCTACGACAGCTCATTCGGCTATCTGCAGAATGCTACCGCAGCCGGCATCAACCGCGGTTGGAAGACATACGATCATGCAGTATCTGATTACTGGGTTGAGAACGGCAGCTTCCTGAAGTGCGATAACATCACACTCGGTTACAGCTTCCATGATCTGTTCAACACCCGTCTGAACGGTCGCGTGAACGTATCAGCCACCAACGTCTTCACCATCACCAACTACAACGGTATCGATCCTGAAGTTTACGGTGGTATCGACAACAACATGTACCCACGTCCATTCACTATGCAACTGGGTCTTCAACTTAACTTCTAATTCCGTACAATCATGAAAAAGAAATATATTCTTTCAGCAGCAACACTGGCCATGATCATGGGAATGACTGTATCGTGTGTAGACGATCTGGACGTTACGCCAAAGGATCCAAGCTCTACGATGGTAGTCGACGAAACTGCCCTGTATGCCAAGTGCTACGCCAATATGGCTCTTGCCGGTAATACCGGAGCCAACGGCGACTGTGATATCGACGGCTTGGACGGCGGTACTACCGGTTACGTCCGCCAGCTCTGGAATGCCAACGAACTTCCTACCGACGAAGCTATCTGCGCCTGGGGTGACCCTGGTATTCCTGCCTTCAACTACAATCAGTACGATGCTTCGCACCCCATGCTGAGAGGCTTCTACTATCGTCTGTATGTAGGCATCGACTACTGCAACCACTACCTCGACGTCTGCGCCGGTGTGGATAAGACCCGTGAGGCTGAAGTACGCTTCCTGCGTGCGCTCGACTACTATTTCCTGATGGACTGCTTCGGCAACGTTCCTTTCACCCTCGAGATTTCGGCTACCAGCCCGAAGCAGATTTCCCGCGCAGATCTGTTTGTATGGTTGGAAGATGAACTGAACGACCTGCTGCCCGATCTGTTGGCTCCCCGTGCCGTAAAGAGCACCGACGACGGTTACGGACGTGTTGATCAGGATGCTGCCAACCTGCTGTTGGCCCGTATGTACCTGAATGCTGAAGTCTATACCGGCCAAGCCCGTTGGAATGATGCCATGACTATGGCACAAAAGGTTATTGACGGTCCTCACGTACTGAATACCACCGGTATGAACGGCTGGAGCGCTTACCAGATGCTCTTCATGGGCGATAACGGTGAGACCACCGCTGCCACCGAGGCTATTCTGCCACTTCTGCAGGACGGTATCACCACCACCTCTTGGGGTACATCGCTCTTCCTGATGGCTTCGACCTGGAAGGCTGACATGAACTACAATTCCGACTACGGAACAACCGAGTTCTGGGCAGGTAACCGCGCACGCCGTCAGCTGCTCGACAAGTTCTTCCCGAACACCGATGCTCCTAACGTAAACTATGAGGATATGATTGCAGCTGCAGGCGACGATCGCGCCATCTTCTTCGGCATCGACCGTAACCTTGATGTTGCAACTCCTACAGAGTATACCGACGGATTTGCAGTTGCCAAGTTCCGCAACACCTATGCTTCAGGAAAAGCTCCTCACCACTCTCAGTTCGTCGACATGGACTTCTTCCTGATGCGTTCGGCCGAAGCTTACCTGATTTATGCAGAAGCTGAAGCACGCACCAACGGAGGTGTTACCGGTAGCAAGGGTACTGACTATGTGAACGCTATCCGCAACCGTGCAAACACTTCAACGCAGACTCAGTACTCGCTCAGCCAGATTCTTGATGAACGTGCACGTGAGTTCTACTTCGAAGGCTATCGTCGTACCGACCTTATCCGCTACGGTCTGTATGGTGGCGAAAACAGCGGCAGTTATCTGTGGCAATGGAAGGGCGGTGCTGAAAACGGAACAAGCTTCGCAGCTACCCGTAATGTCTTCGCCATTCCTGACGAGGATATGAATGCCAATCCGAACCTCACACAGAATCCAGGTTATTAATTTTCACGAATAATCAGCTATGAAAAAAATATTTTCCTATGCGATGATGCTCGCGGCTGGAAGCCTGGCATTCATCTCATGCGATGCTGACCGCGATTCGAACCCGACGCTCGAAACTCCCGCAGCCGGAACGTTCGTGCTCAACTCGCCTGTTTATGGTACTGCACTGGTCGATCTGCTGATCTCCAACAGTATCGCACTGAGCTGGTCACAGCCTCAGTTCACCTCTTCGAACGCACCTGTAACGGCTAACTACGAGATTCAGCTCTCTAATGCCGGTACTTTCACCAAAGCATACAATGCCGAACTGGAAGACAACACTGGTGCCGACTACATCGTTCTCGATGAAACCTACACATCGTGCAAAGTCGATGTTCCTGCCAGCAAAATTGCTACCGCCCTGCAGACCCTGAACGGCTGGGCTACCGACAACACCGTTTTCGAGAACGGCATTACGCTGACAGTACGTGTACGTGCCTTTGTACAGAATGCTACATTCGAGGTGCTTGCCGAAGTACTGTCGAACGAAGTAACTGTAAATGCACTGCCTTACTACGTTGAACTGAAGTCTGCCGATCCTGACATCTGGTACCTGATCGGTGGCGATATCGGTGCCGGCGGATGGACTTCGGACGTTCCTACGGGCAGCTTGCCGCTGCAGACCGTTGCCGACTTCGAATACGACACCAAGACCGGTTTCGGTAACATCACATGGACCGGTTATCTGGGTGGCAACGGATTCAAGATCAAGCACACGCTCGACTCTTGGGACGAGCAGATCGGTCAGGGTTCAGCATTCGGTGCTTTCGTGAAGAACGATGGCGGTTCGTCTAACATTTCTGTTCCTGCTGCCGGCTACTACACGATTACCGTCGACACCAAGGCTCTGGATGCCGTAGCCGACAAGGACGATTGCTCGGCTGCTGTTACCGTTGAGGCTTACACCGGTACTCCTGACGTATTTGCCGGTATGTGCATCTCCGGCGACTTCAACGGTTGGGGTGATACCGACATGACTCCTGCACACACCTACGCAGGTGCCGTTAACCACGACTGGTTCGCTACGGTAACCCTCGACGGTGCTCAGGGCATCAAGTTCAAGGAACCGGGTTCTTGGGACTACAACACCGGTGGTCCTATCACCGAAACCCAGGATGGCAGTTACTTCGGTTACGGAACCAACAACGGCGATAACATCTATCCTGCTGCCGGTACCTACCTCGTAATCTACAACGATATTACCCGTTACTATCGTTTCATCCTCCAGTAATCAATTTACCTCTCCTCGCCTGCTCCGGCAGGCAGGAGGATTTGAAAAACCAAAAGAATTATGAATAGCAAATATTTATTTACCATGGTTCTGGGTGCAGCAGCACTGGCTGCCTGTACCGACGACTATAAGGACTGGGTGGATCCGCAGAGCAATGCTCAGGAGCCGACGGTATCGTTTGGTGACGGCAGTGTGACAGCTGTCGATACCATCGACTTCCGCACACTCGATACTACCTATGTCAAGGTATGCGACATTACGGCTCCTACCTCATCGGACGAAAGCTATAGCCCGGAATATGTCATTACGCTCTCAACCGCCGACAATCTGATTGACGAAGAATCCTTCGATCTCTCAGCCGACGGCTATATGCTTGCTTCCGACCTTCAGGGTTACCTGGAAAGCTCATACGGCAAACGTCCTGTAGGACGCGAGATTCTGGCAGCTCTCTCCGTTTGGGCAACCAGCGATGGCGCCAGCGTGGTTCTCACCTCGCAGACCTTCAAGATTGTTGCCATTCCTGAGGCTCCGAATGTAGAAGGCCAGTATTACCTCACCGGAAACTTCAACGGATGGGATAACACCAACACCGACTTCCTGCTTTCGAACGGTAATCTGGATCCTTACGAGAATCCTGTTTACACCTGTACGTTCGCCATTCCTGCCGAAAAGGTGGCCGACTGTGTAAACGGTCTTGAATTCAAGATCACGCCTGCTTCCGGCATCGGCGGCGACTGGTCAGAGTGTCTGGCTGCTGCTGAAACCGACGGCAAGTTCAACTACGGCAACAATGGCGGCAACTTCACCATGCCTTACAATGCCGACGCCAAGTACTATACCGTCAGCTTCAACATGCTCGATCAGGAATGGGAAGGCAAGTCGCTCAACTTTGCCGAGTACTTCTACGAGATCGGCGGTGAATCCGGCTGGTCAACTCCTCACGCTCTGCGCAGTCCTGGCTTCGATGGCATCTATAAGGGCTACTATTATCTGGACAGCGAGTTCAAGTTCAAGCCGAATGCCGACAACTGGGACAACGACCTTGAGAACAACGGAGGCAATACGCTTAACGAAAGCGGCATAGGCAACTGCCCGGCTCCTGAAGCAGCAGGCTTCTATGAGATTACCCTCGACCTCACCACAATGACCTACTCGCTGACTGCTCTCAACATCGGTCTGGTAGGCGGCTTCAACAATTGGGGCGGCGATGGTGATCCTGCTCTCACTTACGATGCAACATCCGGCTCATTCAAGGCTACAGCGATTGAATTACCTAAGGGCGACGTTAAGTTCCGCGCCAATGCCGACTGGGCAATCAACTGGGGCGGCGGTACAGTCTCAACCGACGGTGATGTCATTACCGCTACCGGAATGACACAGGACGGTGGTAACATTACGCTGGCTGCCGGAATCTACGACATTGAGCTGACACTCTCTTACGAAGGCAACCATAAGGCTGTATTCACCAAGACCGGAGGCAGTGCTTCGCAGTGGTCGGAGTTCATCTACTATGCCGGTGAATCCAACGGCTGGAGCGCTACTGCCAGCCCATTGGCCGACAAGGGTTCAGGCAAGTATCAGGGCTTCTACTATGTAAACGGAGGCTTTAAGATTGTGGACGGTTCATGGTACGGCGATGACGGAGCCGGTAAGATTGCTGCAGGCGACGGTCACGACAATATCACAGGCATTACCGAAGGCTTCTACCAGATGGATGTCGATATGTCGGCCCTCACCTACACCTTCACTCCTGTTACCAACATCAGCATTATCGGTTCGGCTACCGGCGACGATACTTGGAGCACCGATCTTGACATGACCTGGAACGCTACCGATCGCGTATGGGAGTACACAGGTGCTCTGGTTGCAGGCGAGTTCAAGTTCCGTCTGAATCACGAATGGACCATCAGCTGGGGCGGTACATCTCTCGATGCCCTCACCTCTAACGGAGGCGACAACCTGAGTATCGGTGCCGAAGGTACCTACAAGATTACCTTCGCTCCTAACTGCGATGACAAGGGCGTAGCTACTGTTACAGCTCAGTAATTCATAACTAAACATATACATCGGCTATGAAGACTATTCTTTCAACAATCATGGTGATGGCGGCTGCGGCTGCCACCACCGTAGAGGCTCAAGGCTGGCCGGAAAACTACGGCGGCGTCATGTTGCAGGGATTCTACTGGGATTCCTATTCAGCCACCAAGTGGACTAAACTGGAAGCACAGGCTGACGAGATCTGCAACTATTTCTCGCTGGTATGGGTACCACAGTCAGCTTACACCGGCAGCAGTACCTCCATGGGCTACGACCCGCTGTATTACTTCGACCAGCATTCATCGTTCGGCACCGAAGAGCAGCTACGGTCGTTCATCAGTACCTACAGGCAGAAAGGAACTGGCATCATAGCCGATGTAGTTGTCAATCACCGGAAGAATGTCTCGAACTGGGTCGATTTCCCGGCCGAGACCTACAACAATGTCACCTATCAGATGGTAAGCACCGACATCGTTTCGAACGATGACGGCGGAAAAACAGCCACTTGGGCAAATCAAAACGGTTACAGTCTCTCCTCCAACATCGACGAAGGCGAAGGCTGGGACGGCATGCGCGACCTGGACCACAAGTCGCAGAACGTGCAGAAATCCGTTCTTGCCTACACCAAATATCTGGTTGACGACTTAGGCTATACCGGATTCCGCTACGATATGGTAAAGGGATTTGACGGATCGCATGTAGCCGATTACAACACCAATGCCGGCGTGCAGTTCTCGGTCGGCGAATATTGGGACGGCACTGCATCGAAAGTTTACAGTTGGATCAACAGCACCAAAAAGAACGATGTGCCGCAGTCGGCAGCCTTCGACTTCGCATTCCGATACACCTGCCGCGATGCCGTCAACAACAAGAACTGGGCGAACCTGAAGAACACTTCCGGTATCAGCGATGCCGATTACAGGCGCTATTCGGTTACCTTTGTTGAAAATCACGATACGGAATACCGTTCAGCTACGGCTTCGCAGGATCCTATCAAGGGTGATACGGTTGCCCTCAATGCCTGGATGCTGGCTATGCCGGGCACACCTTGTGTTTTCCTGAAACATTGGACCGACTGCAAGGAAGAGATCAAGAATCTCATCGAAGCACGCCGCCTGGTCGGCATCCACAACCAGAGCACCTATGCCGAATGGATGAGCGGTGCAGCCTACATCGGACGTACCGTAACGGGTGCGAACGGCACCTTACGTGTTCTGTGCGGCTCTTATCAGTATAATGTAGCCGCCAACTACATTCAGATTCTCTCAGGCAAAAACTATAAATACTACGTACTCAACACGCTCGAGGCTCCCTGGATCGGAAAAGGTTCCGGCTCGTACACCGAAGGTGAAACCGTAACGGTTCCGCTCATCGCCATCTCGGCCGACGCCAATGCCAAGCTGGTATATACCACCGACGGCACCGACCCCACCGCAACATCAACGGCCGTAACCAGCGGAACGGAACTGACCATCACTTCGGACGCCGTCCTGAAGGTAGGTCTGCTTTCCGGCGGCATCGTCAGGAACATACAGAGCCGTACATTCACCTTCCAGGCTGCAAACACCTCCGAGTATTACACGGCCACCATGCACGTATGCAACCAGTCCGGAGCTCTCAATCCGCTGTTTGCCTATGTCTGGGCAGGACCGGACAACGAGCAGATTAACGGCAACTGGCCGGGCACCAAGCTCACCGCTACCATTACCGAAAACAACCTGACCTGGTACAAGCAGTCGTTCCAGATTCCGAAGAACCAGGACTACGTTGTAAACTTCGTTTTCACCACAACCGGCGGCGGTACGCAGACAGTGGATGTTACCGGCATGAAGGCCGATGTATGGTACATTATTAACAGTACCAAGAGCGGCAACAAGTACACGGTAACCGATGTTACCTCACAGTATTCTTCGTTAGAGGCCATCTTCGATGAAGGAAACAACGGCTCCTTCCCTGTCTATGACCTGCAAGGACGCCGTGTCAGCGAAATTAAAAACGGACAATTATATCTTCAGAACGGAAAGAAGATACTCATCAGATAAATAGAGGTTCCGAACCTTTCTCCTATTATGAAAATCAGACACTTAGTAATCTCAGCACTGCTGGGTTTGGGGGGCTTGTACACCATCAGTTGCTCCTCGTCGGGCAATTGGAAGGAAGCCCATGACCAGAAAACCAACAACGACATCATCCTGCACGCCTGGTGCTGGTCGTTCAATACCATCCGCGAGAATCTGCCCGACATCGCCGAAGCCGGCTATACCATCGTGCAGACTCCTCCGGCACAGTTATGTATTACCGAAACGGCTGACGATCCGGGCGGAGGCTATCAGATCTTCGGACACGGGCGCTGGTACTATCACTATCAGCCCATCGACTGGAAGATCGGCAACTATCAGGTCGGTACCGAAGACGAACTCACCGAGTTGTGTGCCGAAGCCCGCAAATACGGCATCCGGATCATCGTGGATGTGCTGCCTAACCACACCGCCATCGACGATACACAGGTCCGTCCTGAACTCGATGCAGCTGTGGGCGGACACGCTAACCTCTATCATGCCAACGGAAGGACCGAGATTACCGATTACAACGACCGTCTGCAGTGTACTACCGGCCAGATGGGCGGACTGCCCGACGTCAACACGGAGAATCCGGCATTCCAATCCTATTTCCTGCAGTACATCAATAACCTGATCAAGTGCGGCGTTCGCGGATTCCGATACGATACAGCCAAGCATATCGGTTTGCCGTCCGACCCCAAGGACAGCAAATCCGAACGCAACAATTTCTGGGACGTAGTAATGGGTCGGGAATCAGTTCTCGGCAACAGTCTCTGTATGGATCGCGACAGCCTCTTCATTTATGGCGAAGTGCTTCAGGACCGGAACGTCAAGGAAACCGAGTATGCCGAATACATGGGACTGACAGCCTCCGGTATGGGATGGGACTTGCGTCATGATCTGGAAGCCGGCAACTGGCTCAGCCAGGACGTTTCGCTGTATTGCCATCCGGCCGACCCATACAAACTGGTCACCTGGGTAGAGAGTCACGACACCTATTGCAACGATCACGAATCGGCTCACCTCACCGATCAGCAGATCCGTCTGGGTTGGGTTTACCTGACCTGCCGGGCATACGGTGTTCCGCTCTTCTATAGCCGTCCTGCAGGCAGCGACGGACCTTCGGGCAACTATTGGGGCAACAACGTTGTGGGAGCCCGAGGCAACGATAACTTCAAGCATCCGCTGGTGGTCGAAGCCAACATGTTCCGTCATTGGATGCGCGGTCTCAGTGAAACCGTCTTCTTTAGCGACAACGGCTCCATCGCCGAAGTATGCCGAGGCAAGACAGGTGTTGCACTCATCAACATCGCACAAAAGGCCGAAAAAGTGAAGATACCTACCACCCTTCCGGACGATGACTACACCGACATAATGAGTGATCGTACATTCACGGTCGAAGACGGTATCCTGACAGGCAGCATGGAACCGCTTTCTGCCTGCATTCTGGTAAGACATTAAATTGATTCATTTAAAGGAGTTAACTGGAGTTAACTGCAGTTAACAGGCTTTCAGCCTGTGGAGTTAACGGACGATTGTTTCGGCTGCTAACAAACATATAATTCGTCCTTGAGGTGGTATCGTCCGCTAACTGGAGTTAACTGCAGTTAACAGGCTTTCAGCCTGTGGAGTTAACGGACGATTGTTTCGGCTGCTAACAAACATAT
>JAGBQS010000002.1 GCA_017632695.1 Bacteroidales bacterium | reverse complement strand
ACGAGATGCAGGCCCTCGAGGAAATGCTGCAGGGAGCCATCGACTGCCTGGCACCCGGCGGACGCCTGGTGGTCATGACCTACCACTCGCTGGAAGACCGCATCGTAAAGAACGTGATCCGCAGCGGTCACGCCGACGGACGGATCGAACAGGACTTCTACGGACGCGTTATCGCTCCCCTGAAGGCCGTGAACAACAAACCCATCGTGGCCAGCGCCGAGGAGCAGGAACAGAACCCCCGTTCGCGCAGCGCCAAGTTACGCATAGCAACCCGACTGTAAGCATGAAACCCGACTTAGACAAACTGATCGACACAACCCGAAGCCTGCTGGACGGCAGTGACTCGCCCTTCAATAAGGACTTCTACCGGAAGCATCTGGGGAAGGCCATCATCGTGCTTTTCCTGCTGTACTGCTACGTCCAGATGCGCTACACCTACGAGGAAGCCATCACGGAACTGGGCGACCTGAAACGCGAACTGGCCGATGCCCGCTATACCAGCATCGCCACCTGGGGCGAGCTGACCAGCAAGAATAAACCCGAACATGTGCGCAGCAAGATTAGCAGCAATGCCAATCTGATATCGGCCGACGAACCTCCCATCATCATCGAATGAACTACAGCAAACGTTTTGTCATCATAGGCATCTGCCTCTTCCTTTATGCCGGATTCATCTGGTATCAGACGTGGGACACGCTGGTGAGCCACGGCGACGAGTATCGCGCCAAGGTGGAGAAACTGCAGCGCGAAGCACGCCCCCTTCCTGCCGTGCGCGGTTTCATCTTTGCCGAAGGCGGAGAACTGCTGGCGGGCAGCCTGCCCGAATACGACGTCCGGCTCGACTTCCGTTCGACCACCGTGCCCGACCCTAAAGGCCGGATGAACATCCCCAAGGACACCATCGAGAAGTATTTCGGTCCGAACGGTGCAGGCAGTCAGGCGATGGCACATGCCTTCAGCGACCCGTCGCGCAACACCCGGACCCCGGAACAGTGCGGACGCGAGGTACTGACCGCCTACAGGAACCGCGACCCGCAGCACCTCATCTTACGTGCCCTGCCCTATTTGGACTATAAGCGTCTGCGCGAGCAGCCTTACTTCGACAAGAAAACAGTCCGCAACGGTCTGCTGAAGGAAGAGCGCGCCCACCGCTACCGCCCTTACGGCGAAAGCCGCATGGCTTCGGCCACCATCGGTGCCGTTTATACCAAGAACTGGGGCGAGGGACAAATAGCCGGACACGGACAGCGCGGCATCGAAAAAGGCTTCGATGACATGCTGGCAGGCACGCCGGGACTGGGCTACGACAAGAAACTGCGCGGCAGCATGACCAACATCACCATCCAGCGGCCCGTGGACGGCGCCAACGTGCATACCACCATCGACATCGAGCTGCAGGAGATCCTGGACTACGAACTTGCCAAACGCCTGGTGGAACTGAATGCCGCTCAGGGCTGGGCTGCGTTTGTGGAGGTGAAGACGGGCAAGATCCGCGCCGTATCGAACCTGTGCAACAACAACGGTGTCTGCACCGAAGACTATAACCACCTGTTCAGCGACCTGTCGGCTCCCGGCTCGACCTTCAAGACGGTCAGCTACATGATCCTGCTGGAAAACGGCAAGATTACGCCGGACACCATCGTGGATACCGGCAATACAAAGGAGCACTACGCCACCTTCAACTACCACGGCAAGCAGATCCGCGATGACCACCCGGTAGGCAAGGTTTCCGCCCGGAAAGCCATCGAACAGTCGAGCAACATTGCCGTTGCCAAACTGACCGTGGGTGCCTACGAACATGATCCGCAAAGCTATCTGGATGCCGTGAACAGGATAGGATTCCTGGACGACCACGCCCTGTCCGACTCGGAAATGGTACTGCTCAAGACGCAGAACATGGTACCGATGCGTGCGTTCAACCGCGAGTTCCCGGAAGCCATCCGCGCCCGTCATCGCCGCGTAGGCGACAAGTGGTGGAGCAAGATGTCATTAGGTCAGATCAGCTACGGCTACGAAACCGACATCCCGGGCATCTATATCCTGCAGTTCTACAACGCCATCGCCAATAACGGCAAGCTGGTGCGGCCGTACATCGTGGATCATGTGGAGAAAGACGGTGACGTGCTCTGGAAGCAGGAGCCGACCGTCATCAACAAAAAGATCTGCAGCGATGCGACCCTCCGTCATGTGCGCGAGGCGCTGGAGGACGTAGTGAAATACGGCACGGCACGTTCGGAGAAGAACAGCCGCGGCCTTTACATCCGCGAAGGGGCCAAGAGCGACAAGGTGGCCATTGCTGGCAAGACGGGTACCGCCCAGCGCATGAACGAGGCCGGCGGCTATACCGGAGCCGGACACAACGTCTCGTTTGTCGGCTATTTCCCGGCCGACAACCCGCAGTACTGCGGCATCGTGGTCATCAATACCAAGGGCTATCACGGCGGCAATCCGGGCGGCGGATACATGGCTGGACCGGTGTTCCGTCATTTTGCCGAACGCGTCTACGCCATCCGCGGGCACCGCACCCTGAAGGACCTGCCTGCCGATAACCTCAGCCGCGAACCCGTCGTGAAACGCAGTCCGAACCTCTCGGAAATACACCGCGGACAGATGCCCGACGTAATCGGCATGGGTGCCAGCGATGCCCTGATGATGCTGGAGAGTGCCGGCTTCCATCAGGTGGAAATTCGGGGCGTAGGAACCGTCCGCAACCAGACCAATCTGGCGGGCAACATTATCCTGACATTGAAACAATGAGTTATAACAAGTTATAAGGAGTTAGCAGAAGTTAACAGGTGGTAACAGGCTTCCAGCCTGTGGAGTTAACGGACATTTGCTTCGCCTGCTAACGAACATTAAATACGTCACAGCTGTGGTAACTGCCGTTAACTCCCAATAACTCCAGCTAACTCCCATTAACTCCAAATTAACAAAGATATGCAACTAAGTAAACTTTTAGAACGTCTTACGTATGTACTGTGCGGCCCGTCGGCCGACACCGACATTGAAAGCATCGAACAGGACAGCCGCCGCGTGAAAGCCGGGAGTCTGTTTATAGCCGTACGAGGCACCAATGTGGACGGACACTCGTTCATCCCCCAGGTCATTGAAGCAGGCGCTGCAGCCGTTGTGGCCGACAAGACCTGGGCAGAATCCGACGAAGGCAGGCAGCTGACCGCTGCCAACGGCCGGACCGTCTTTGTGATTGTGGACGACTGCAACCTGGCGCTTGCCATGCTGGCATCGGCCTGGAACGGCTATCCGTCGGAGCAGCTTACACTGGTAGGCGTTACCGGCACCAACGGCAAGACCACCATCGCTACCCTGCTGTACAAACTGTTCAGCAAATTGGGCTATCCCTGCGGCCTGCTCTCGACGGTCTGCAACTACGTTACCGACCGTGCCGTACCTGCCACCCATACCACGCCCGACCCGCTGGAACTGAACAACCTGCTCCGTCAGATGGTCGAAGAGGGCTGCGCCTACGCCTTCATGGAGGTTTCGAGCCATGCTGCCGACCAGAAGCGCATCGGAGGACTGGACTTCGACGGCGGCATCTTCACCAACCTGACACGCGACCACATGGACTACCATAAGACCGTCGACAACTACCTGCGTGCCAAGAAGTCGTTCTTCGACGGACTGAAGAAGGAGGCCTTTGCCCTCAGCAACCTGGACGACAAGACCGGCGAAGTGATGCTGCAGAACACCAGGGCCCGCAAACGCTACTACAGCATCCGGACCGCCGCCGACTATCAGGCCAAGGTCATCGAAGAAGCCTTCGAGGGCATGGAACTGCAACTGAACGGCACCAACGTCATCACGCACTTTGTGGGACGCTTCAACGCGTCGAACCTGGCAGCCGTTTACGGTGCCGCCCTCGAACTGGGTGCCGACAATCAGGAAGTGCTGGTCAAGATGTCGGAGCTGGTACCCGTCAACGGCCGTTTCGAGTCTATCCGCTCGCCCAAGGGCTTCTCGGCCATCGTGGACTATGCCCACACGCCCGATGCCCTGATCAACGTACTGGGCACCATCCGCGAGATTCTGGACAACCGCAAGGACGGACAGATCATCACCGTGGTAGGCTGTGGCGGCAATCGCGACAAAGGCAAGCGTCCCATCATGGCCAAGGAGTCGGCACTGCGCAGTGACCGTCTCATCCTGACCTCCGACAACCCCCGCTTTGAGGAACCGGAAGACATTCTGCACGATATGGAAGCAGGCCTCGACACGCCCGAACTCCGTCAGAAGACCATCACTATCTGCGATCGCCGCGAAGCTATCCGCACAGCCGTTGCCCTGGCACAGAAGGGCGACGTCATCCTGATTGCCGGCAAGGGCCATGAGGATTATCAGGACGTAAAGGGCGTAAAACACCACTTCGACGATCACGAGGTGGTACGCGAAGCCATCGGCTAAAAGGAACTCCGTTATTGGTAATTGGTAATCCGTAATTATTCGTAATGCTCTACTATATTTTCAGATATCTGAACGATGTCTACGACGTACCGGGAGCCGGTATGTGGGGATATATATCCACCCGGTCGATTGCAGCCCTGATACTGAGCCTGCTGATTTCCACCTGGTTCGGCAACTCGTTCATCAACTACATGAAACGCCATAACAAGGTCGAGATGCAGCGCGATGCCGAGACCGACCCGTTCAATACCGGTAAGGTAGGCGTTCCCACCATGGGCGGTGTCATCATCATTCTGGCCACCCTCGTTCCGAGCCTGCTCTTCGGACGTCTGCGCAACATCTACATGCTGATGATGCTGTTCAGTCTGACCTGGCTCGGCCTGCTGGGCTTCCTGGATGACTATCTGAAGGCGCGCACCAAGGCCTACGACCGGCTGCCGTCGTGGCTGAAAAGAATCAGCGAGTTCCACGGCACCAGCCAGGCCTACCGCGAAAAGAACAAGAACGGCATGCGGCCCATCTACAAGCTGCTCGGACAGTTTATCCTGGGATTGGGTGTCGGCCTGGTGCTCTGGCTCAGTCCGGATGCCCTGATTCACGAGGGAGGACAACTTATCAAATCGACCTTCACCACCCTGCCGTTCGTCAAGAACCATAACCTGGACTATGCCGGTTTCTTCGGGTTCCTCGGCTCCTGGCAGCAGGCGGCCGGCTGGGCATTCTTCGTGCTGGTAGCCACCTTCGTGGTCATGGCTGTCAGCAACGGTTCGAACCTGAACGACGGTCTGGACGGTATGTGTGCCGGCAATTCGGCCCTGATGCTGGTGGCCTTCGGCGCACTGGCCTACTTCTCCAGTCATGCCATCTGGGCAGACTACTTCGACATCATGTTCATTCCGGGTTCGCAGGAACTGGTGGTATTCATCTCGGCTTTTGTGGGAGCGCTGGTCGGCTTCCTCTGGTTCAACACCTATCCGGCACAGATCTTCATGGGCGATACCGGATCGCTGGCCATCGGCGGAACCATGGGTGTCATTGCCATGATCATCCACAAGGAGCTGCTCATCCCGGTCATCTGCTTTGTATTCCTGGCCGAAAGCGTTTCGGTGCTGCTGCAAACCAACTATGCCAAATACGGCAACAGGAAGGGGCTGAAGCTGCGCATGTTCATGCGCTCACCCATCCACGACTCCTTCCGCATCACGCCCAAGCTGGCCGAGAGCATGACCCAGCAGGGCATCGACATCAGCCGGATTCCGTTCAAGTGGATCCGGGGCTGCATGCACGAGAACCGCATCACCGTCCGCTTCTGGATTGTGACCCTGCTGATGGCAGCATTTGCCATCATGACGCTTAAAATCCGATAAAAATCCATATAACTGCAAAAAATCATGACGAAACGAATTGTAATTCTGGGAGGCGGCGAAAGCGGTGCCGGTGCCGCAGTACTCGCCAAGGTGAAAGGCTTCGATGTCTTTCTGAGCGACATGTCGCCTATCAAGGACAAGTACAAGGAATGGCTCGACAAATGGCAGATTCCCTACGAGGAAGGACATGCCCACACCGAAGCGCTGATTCTGAACGCCGACGAGGTAATCAAGTCGCCGGGCATTCCGCTCACGGCACCCATCGTGATACAGCTCCTGAAACAGGGCACACCCGTCATCAGCGAGATAGAGTTTGCCGGCCGCTACACCGATGCCAAGATGATCTGCATCACCGGTTCGAACGGCAAGACCACCACCACGATGATGACCTACCACATTCTGAAGTCGGCAGGTCTGAACGTCGGTCTGGCAGGCAACGTCGGCAAGAGCCTCGCCTATCAGGTAGCCACCGAACACTTCGACTACTACGTCATTGAGCTCTCCAGCTTCCAGCTCGACAACATGTATGAGTTCAAGGCCAACGTATCGGTCATCATGAACATTACACCCGATCATCTGGACCGCTACGACCATCAGATGCAGAATTACATCGATGCCAAGATGCGCATCCTCCAGAATCAGGGGCCGGAAGACCATTTCATCTACTGGCGCGAAGATCCGATCGTGGGCCGTGAGATCGAGAAGCGTCAGCCGCTCACCATGCAGCTGGTGCCTTTCACGGGCAAGACCCTGAAAGAACTGGGCGACAAGCCGCTCACACCGGGAGCTTATGTAAAGGACGGAAAGCTCGTCATCAACCTGGCCGACCAGATGATCGACCTCGACATGGACGAACTGCCGCTGCCAGGTCCCCACAACCTCTACAACACGATGGCTGCTACCATCTCGGCAGGCTTGTCGGGCATCCGGAAAGAAGCCATCCGTCAGGCACTGAAGACGTTCAAGGGCGTGGAGCACCGGTTGGAGAAATGCGGTGTGGTGGACGGAGTCCAGTACATCAACGACTCGAAAGCCACCAACGTCAACTCGTGCTGGTATGCGCTCATGAGCATGAAGACCCCTACCGTGCTGATTCTTGGAGGCAAGGACAAGGGCAACGACTACACCGAAATCGAGGAACTGGTACGCGAACGCTGCACAGCCCTCGTGTATATGGGACTGCACAACGAGAAACTGCACGACTTCTTCGACAAGATGGGGAAACCCGTGGCCGACGCCCTCTCGATGCGCGAGGCACTCGAGAAATGCCGGTCCTTTGCCAAGCCGGGCGACACCGTGCTGCTCTCGCCCTGTTGCGCCTCGTTCGACCTCTTCAAGAGCTACGAAGACCGCGGCGATCAGATGAAGGCAGTCGTGGCCGAATGGATGCAGGCATAAACCGGCGGCAGAACCCGAATAACAAACCACAAAACAAGGAGGCATATCAGCTTTGGAAAAGAAAAACTTCTTCAGCGGCATGATGGGAGGTGACAACTGGCTTTGGGGCATTTACCTCATCCTGTGTTTCACCTCGATAGTAGAGATTGCCAGCGCGTCAAGCCGACTGGCCTATCAGCAGATTACCAACGATAATCCGCTGATGCGCCACACCATGTTCCTGGTGATCGGCTTCTTCTGCCTGGTTCTGACACTGCAAACCCTGGCAAGTATCCGGACCAGTTATGTTACGGGCCTCGGACTCCTTTCGTACATAGGCGGTGCAATCCTGATTTTCCTGCTGCCCGTATTCGGCCGCAAGGTACAGGGAGCCTATCGCGACATCTTCGGCATCCAGCCGGCCGAGTTCTGCAAGGTAGGACTCATCATCATGCTCTGCACGCTGCTGACAGCCAGGAACGAAGTGTTCACCCGATGGAAATATTTCCGGAAGAAAACCGAAGGCCGGCGCTACTGGGTCCTCCTGGCAACCATCGGACTGGTAACCGTACCCATTGCCCTGCAGAACCTGTCGACCGCCCTCATCCTCGGCATCGTATCGCTATCGCTCATGTTCATCGCCAAAGTCCGGACCTCCTACCTGCTCAAGACCCTCGTAGCGTTGGGTGTGTGCGCTGCCATAGGTCTGAGCCTGCTGTTCGGTTTGCACAATCTGAACGAGAGCAACGAATCGGCCGGTCGGGCACACCACACGGAACTCGGGTTGCTTGACCGTGCCAACACCTGGGAGCACCGTATCTTCCACCATGACAGCGTTCCGCTTTACAAGCAGGCCATCAACGACGATAACATGCAGGAGATGTATGCCCACATGGCCATTGCCAACAGCAACGGCGTGGGACGCTTCGTGGGCGAAAGCCAGATGCGCGACCATCTGCCTGAAGCCTATTCCGACTATATCTACGCCATCATCTTCGAGGAGATGGGAGTGGTGGGTGCAGCCATTGTCATGCTACTCTATTTTGTGCTACTGTGGCGGTGCTATTACCTGTCGCTCAAGACCACCGACAAGCGGAAGCAGCTGCTGATGATCGGTCTGCCGCTGCTCATCGTAGTCCAGGCGCTGATCCACATGGGCGTCTGCACCGATGCCATGTTCGTCACCGGACAGCCGTTGCCGCTCATCAGCCGGGGCGGCATGTCCATACTGGCCACATCGGCCTGCTTCGGCATTCTGTTCGGACTGAGCCACAGCATACTCCGGGAAAACCGTCCCGCAAACAAAGAATAACTATAAAAACAAACAATATAATGAAGGTCCTGATTAGTGGCGGAGGCACAGGTGGACACATCTTCCCCGCCGTATCGATTGCCAATGCAATCAGCCAGCTCGATCCCGAGGCTGAGTTTCTGTTTGTAGGCGCCCTCGGACGCATGGAAATGGAGAAAGTACCGGCCGAAGGCTACAACATCGTAGGCCTGCCTGTACGAGGCTTTATCCGTCCGCTGTTCCATCCGGGGAACATCAAGGTACTCTGGGACCTTTTCAAGAGCATCCGTCAGGCCAAGACCATCATCCGCAACTTCCAGCCCGATGTAGCCGTCGGAGTCGGCGGTTATGCCAGCGCTGCCGCCCTGAAGGCGGCCTATGCCCTGCATGTTCCCTACGTACTGCAGGAGCAGAACGGATTTGCCGGTGTAACCAACCAGAAACTGGCGCGCAATGCCCGCAAGATCTGTGTAGCCTATCCCGGCATGGAACGGTTCTTCCCGGCCGACCGCATCGTCATGACCGGTAATCCGGTCCGTCAGAAACTGCTGGAATGCAAGGCCACGCCGCAGGAAGCCCGCCGGCTGCTGGGACTCGATCCGGAACGCAAGACACTCTTCATCACCGGAGGCAGCTTAGGTGCCCGCAGCGTCAACAATGCCATTGCTGCCGGACTGGGCAAACTGCAGGAAGCCGGCATTCAGGTATTGTTGCAGACAGGCAAGGCCGACGGTGACAAATGGGAGAAAGCGGTTCAGGCAGCCCATGCCACGCTGGTTCACCCGACGGTATTTGTGAGCGACATGGCCATGGCCTACCGCGCTGCCGACATCGTCATCTCGCGTTCCGGTGCCGGAGGCGTCAACGAGGTCTGCCTGTTGGGAAAGGCAGCCATCTTTGTGCCGCTGCCCACCGCAGCCGAAGATCACCAGACGGCCAATGCCCGTGTACTGGCCGATGCCGATGCAGCCATTCTCTGTCCGGACCGCGAGGCTCCGTCACGTCTCGTTGACGACGCCATCGCCCTCATGAACGATCCGGACCGCATTCACCGCTTCGAGGCCAATGCCCGCAAACTGGGCAAGACCGGTGCTGCCGAAGCCATCGCCAAAATTGTAATCGAAACAGCCAAACAATGAAGAATATCTATTTTGTAGGAGCCGGCGGTATCGGAATGTCGGCCCTCGAACGCTACTTCAACGAAAACGGATATCAGGTAGGAGGCTACGACAAGACCCCCTCTCCCCTGACGCAGCAACTCATTCAGGAAGGCATCCGCATTCACTTCGAGGATAACATCGACGCCGTCGATGCCTGCTTCAAAGACCCCAAAGAGACGCTTGTCTGCTACACCCCGGCCATCCCCAAGGACCACGGTGAGCTCTGCTACTTCCAGCAAAACGGATTTGAGGTCGTAAAACGCAGCAAGCTGCTGGGCATCATCACCCAGTCCAAGCGCGGACTGTGCGTGGCAGGCACGCACGGAAAGACCACCACATCGAGCATGATTGCCCATATCCTGAAACAGAGCCATGTGGACTGCAACGCCTTCCTGGGCGGCATCCTGAAGCCATACAACTCCAACCTGATGCTTTCGAAAAGCAGCGACCTGACTGTCATCGAGGCCGACGAATTCGACCGTTCGTTCCATACCCTGTCGCCCTACATGGCAGTCATCACCTCGTGCGACCCCGACCATCTGGACATCTACGGAACCGAGGAGGCCTATCGCGAAAGCTTTGCCCATTTCGTTTCGCTGGTACGTCCGGGCGGACTGCTCCTGAAGCACAAGGGCATCCGGGTGGACTGCTCGCGGCTCGATCCCCAAGCCCGCTATGCCGAGTATTCCTCGACCGAAGAGGCTGACTATTATGCTACCAATATCCGCGTCGGAAACGGAACCATCCTGTTCGATTATGTGGCACGGAAGGAGGGCATCGTCATCCGAGACCTGGAACCGGGCGTTCCCGTGCCTGTCAATGTGGACAATGCCACGGCTGCCCTGACCGTCTGCCTGCTGAACGGTTGCACGGAGCAGGAGCTGCGCAACGGGCTGAAGAGCTTCGGCGGTGCCAAGCGGCGCTTCGATTTCTACATCAAACGTCCCGATCTGGTGCTCATGGACGATTACGCCCATCATCCGGACGAGATCAGGGCCAGCCTGACCTCCGTTGCCCGTCTCTTCGAGGGCCGCAAGGTAACCGTCGTATTCCAGCCGCATCTGTATTCGCGCACCCACGACCTGATTGACGGTTTTGCCGAAGCCCTCAGTCTGCCGCAGCGCACCATTCTGCTGCCTATCTATCCGGCTCGCGAGCAACCCATCCCGGGCGTCACCACCGAGTGGCTGCTGGAAAAGATTGCAGCCGCCGACCGGCAGGCAGACAGACAGGCGGAACGCTATGTGGTAGCCGTCGGCGACGTACTTGCGCATCTGCAGGAACTGCGCGCCAAAAACGACCTGGACGTAGTAGTCATGATGGGCGCCGGAGTGGATATCGAACGCCTGCTTCCTACTGTTTACGACGCATTCAAATAAAACCGGAACATGTTCAGAATTGTACTGAAAACTATTGGCATCACCCTGCTCATCGCCTATCTGGCCGTTTGCGGCTGGGTCTGGCGGCTGGGTCAGCCCGATATGGTTTACCGCGAAGTGCGCGTGGTCATCTGCGACAGTACCGATACGCAGTTCATCGATGCCGAGGACATTCTGCAGGTGGTGTTCGGCAAAGACAAAGCGCTGAACCCCGTCGGCAGGAAAGCCGCACAGTTCAACGCCTATCAGCTACAGCAGGTGCTGGAACAGAACACCCTGATTGCACAGGCCGACTGCTACCCCACTCCTGACAGTACCCTGCGCATCGACATCTATCAGCGCAAGCCTATCCTGCGCATCAAGAGCGATAAGCTGACACACGACTGCTACCTGGACCGCGAGGGCGAACTCATGCAGTACAAGCCAAGCCTCCGGGCCGTCGAAGTTCCCGTAGCCACCGGGCACATCACCCGGGAGATTGCCACAGGTCCGCTTTATGACCTGGCACGCTTCCTCCGCAAGCACAAACGCTGGAGCAGCGACATCGTCCAGATACACGTCGAGAAGAACGGTGATTTCCTGCTCGTTCCCCGCAAGGGCAGCCACGTCATCCTGCTGGGGCCTGCCGACGACCTGGAAACCAAGTTCGACAATCTGGACACCTTCTATCGGAAAGTACTCGACAAAAAAGGATGGAACCTGTACCAGAAAATCAATCTGAAGTTCAAAGGACAGGTTGTTGCCGAAAAGAAACAACAAAACAATAATATATAATATGAGAAAACTAACCGCCGCTATTCAGTTCGGATCATCGCGCATCTTTGCGGCTGCCGCCTGGGTTGACGGGGACGGGCAGCACGAAGTTGCTGCCATCGAGAGTGTCCAAACGGCAGGATGCATCCGCCACGGATGCGTAGTAAGCGTCGACGATACCGCAGCCCGCATCAAGAGCCTGATGCAGAAACTCAGCAACCGGGTCAAAACCGAGCAGGTCAATAACCTCAACGCAGCCTATGTAGGTCTGTGCGGCATGTCAATGCGCAGCATGGAATACCAGCCAAGTACGCTCCTGGGCGAAGGAGGTGTCCCCAACGCGGAAGTTATCCGCCACCTCTCGGACAAAAGTCTGAAACTGAACATTGCCGGATACGATATCCTGGGACTGCACAGCAACGGGGAAAGCATCGACGGGCAGAACATAACCGGACATCATCAGCTCATCATTGCCGAGCACAGGCTGAAGCAGGGTATCTCGGCAGCCATGGAGCGTGCCAACATCCGGGTGGTAGGCTGGATGGCCACACCGCTTGTCGAAGCCGACATCCTGACCCCCGAGGAGAAGGAGAAAGGCGTAATGCTGGTCGATCTGGGATATCAGGTCACCTCGATGTCCATCTGGAAGGACAAACAGCTGAAACACCTCATCGTCATTCCGCTGGGCTGCAATGCCGTTACCCTCGATATAGCCACCAAGGGTCTGCGGCTGGAAGAGGCCGAGGAGCTGAAGACCATCTGGAGCGATGCATCGCGTCCCAACGACGATAATCCGCAGGCAATGCCCGAAATCCACACAGCCATACCGCTCAAGGAACTGAACCTCATTGTAGCCAGCCGCTACGAAGAAATTCTGGCTAACATTGCCGTGCAGATCGAGCAGTCCGGCTACAAAGGCCAGCTCGAAGCCGGATGTGTCCTGACAGGCGGCGGTTCCGTACAGAAAGGACTCACCACCCTGTTCAGCAAACGGCTGGAAGTAAACCGCATCAACACCCGCAGCTGCAACGCCCTCCGTTACTCATCGTCGGAGCGCAAGCCGTATCTGACCTCGCTGATGACAATGCTCCGACTTTGCGAGGTGTCGTGCGAAGAGACGATAGCTCCGGCCGTCAGGAATACCCCGACTGTCGTTACCTCGAACACCCCGGCGCCCCAGCACAAGCCGGAACCCGAAGCACCCAAGACCGTGCAGCCAAGCAACAAGAAGCACACGGCATTCCGGAACTTCATCGGCGACCTCTTTTCGGGACTGAACGAAAACTGAACCGTCCGCGGTAACATTCTTAACTTGACAAAAAAACATTTCTATTATGGAAAATAATTCAAACGAAACATTGCAATTCGGATATGCCGAAACCACCGATCAGATGAAGTCGATCATCAAAGTGGTAGGCGTTGGCGGTGGCGGCTCAAACGCTGTCCGGAACATGTTCAACGAAGGCATCGAAGATGTTACATACCTGATTGTAAACACTGACAAGGCAGCCCTCGAAGATTCGCCCATTCCCAACAAACTGCAGATCTCCGAAGAGGGACTGGGTGCAGGCGCCCAGCCCGATAAGGCACAGGCCTATGCCCTGCAGTACGAAGAATCCATCCGCACCAAGCTGAACGACGGCACCAAGATGGTGTTCATCACGGCAGGTATGGGCGGCGGCACCGGAACCGGTGCATCGCCGGTAGTAGCCCGTTTCGCGCACGAAATGGGCATTCTGACCATCGGCATTGTCACCATCCCTTTCAAGTTCGAGGGTCGCAAAAAGATTCAGATGGCGCTGCAGGGCGTAGCCGAGATACGCAAGTATGTGGATGCCCTGCTCGTTGTCAACAACAACCGCCTGATTGAGATTTACCCGGACCTGGAGTTCTACAATGCCTTCAAGAAGGCCGACGATACCCTGACCTATGCCGTCCGCAGTATTTCCGATATCATCAACAAGACCGGATATATCAACCTTGACTTTGCAGATGTCGAGAAGACCCTCAAGGACAGCGGCGTAGCACTCATCTCGATGGGCGACGCATCGGGCGAACAGCGCGTTACCAAGGCCATCGAAGAAGCCATCAAGTCACCGTTGCTTCAGGACAACAAGATTACCGATGCCAAGCATCTGCTGTTCGAGCTCTGCTTCTCGGGCAAGAATCCGGTTTCGATGGAGGAGATTGCCGAGCTGAACAATTTCGTCGACCGGCTGAGTCCCGATATCGAAGTCATCTGGGGTGCCTTGCAGGACGATACGCTCAACGATAACGTACGCCTTATCATTCTGGCTGCCGGCTTCGAGATGGATGGCAATACAGGTGCCATTACAGCCAAGCCGATTGTGCAGATGGATGTGTTGAATGGGGTAAATGGGACTAATGGGCAGAATGAGCCTGCTAAGCCGGAGCAACCGAAAGATGGGGCTAATGGAACCAATGGGCAGCCGGAAACTGCTAAGCCGGAAACTGCTAAACCGGAAGTTACCAAGCCTGCAACTGCTGAATCCGTGGCTGCTAAACCAGAGGTTACTGAGCCGGAGCCAACTAAGCCGGAGCCGGTAAAGGAACCGGAGACTCAACCAGAGACTCAACCCGAACCGGCTAAGCCTGAAACTGCTCAGCCGGAGCCTGCCAAGCCGGAGGTTGCCAAGCCGGAAACTGCACAACCCGTACAGCCTGTTCAGTCCGCTCAACCCGCACAGCCTACTCCTACCCAGTCCATCGAAGCCGGACTGGAAGAAATCGGCAAGTTCTATGGCATGGAGACGGCCGAAGAATTCCGTATGGAGCAGATTCGCAAGAACTACTATATTCTGGACAATGCCGACCTCTCGAACGAGGAGCTGGTTGAACTGCTGGAACACATGCCGGCATACAACCGGAGCATGGAACAGATCGTAGAGCTCAAGTCAACATCGAAGAGCAAGCCCTCCTCGCCGAACACTGACGGGAGCATCTTCTGATGAAGGTTACCGGTAAACAGGAACGGAAACAATATAAAAGTAAAACAAGTACGTAATTCATTCATTATTTATTTAAGGTATTATTATAAATGATAACAGTCAACAATCTACAAGTTCAATTCGGAAAACGCATCCTCTTTCAGGATGTGAACCTCAAATTCACACCAGGCAACTGCTACGGCATCATCGGTGCCAACGGAGCAGGCAAATCAACATTCCTCCGTGTACTGAGCGGAGAACTCGACCCCACCCGCGGCAGCTACGAGATGGCTCCGGGCGAGCGTCTGTCGGTATTGGAACAGGATCATAACAAATACGACCAGTACACGGTGCTCGATACCGTATTGCGCGGCAACACCGTACTCTATTCCATCATGGAAGAGAAGAACGCCATCTACGACAAGGCCGAGATGACCGAAGAAGACGGCATGCGTGCAGCCGAACTCGAAGAGAAGTTCGCTGAGATGGACGGCTGGAACGCCGAATCCGATGCTGCTTCATTGCTGTCGGGTCTGGGCATCAAGGAAGACCTTCACTACATGCTGATGGGCGATATCCCTGCCAAGCAGAAGGTGCGCGTCATGCTGGCCAAGGCCTTGTTCGGCAACCCGGACAACCTCCTGCTCGATGAGCCTACCAACGACTTGGACCTCGACACCGTCGGATGGTTAGAGAATTATCTGTCGAACTTTGAGCATACCGTGCTGGTTGTTTCGCACGACCGTCACTTCCTCGATTCAGTCTGCACGCACACCGTCGATATCGACTTCAAGAAGTGCACCCTGTTTGCCGGCAACTATTCATTCTGGTACGAATCGTCGCAGCTGGCACTGAAGCAGCAGCAGATGGCCAACAAGAAGGCCGAAGAGAAGAAGAAGGAGCTGCAGGAATTCATCCGCCGCTTCTCGGCCAACGTAGCCAAATCCAAGCAGACCACCAGCCGCAAGAAGATGCTCGAGAAACTCAACATCGAAGAGATCCAGCCCTCAACCCGCCGCTATCCGGGCATTATCTTCACGCCCGAACGCGAAGTCGGCAACAAGGTACTCGAAGTACACGGTCTGGGCAAGGAAGTGGAAGGCACCACGCTGTTCCACGATGTGAACTTCCAGATTGAGCCGGGCGACAAGGTAGCCTTCATCTCGCACGATCCCCGTGCCATGACCGCCCTCTTCCAGATCATCAATGGCGAGGACAAGGAGCACGAAGGCACCTACAACTGGGGCCAGACCATCACCACGGCTTACCTGCCGCTCGATAACTCTGCATTCTTCAACACCGATCTGAACATGGTCGACTGGCTGTCGCAGTACTCGTCCGACACATCCGAGATTTACATCAAGGGCTTCCTGGGCCGCATGCTGTTCAAGGAAGAGGAAGTACTGAAGAAGGCCAGCGTGCTTTCGGGTGGCGAGAAGATCCGCTGCATGATAGCCCGCATGATGATGAAGAATGCCAACACGCTCATTCTCGATTCGCCCACCAACCACCTGGACCTCGAGTCCATCCAGGCGTTCAACAACAATTTGCAGACCTTCCGTGGTGTCATCCTGATGTCTAGCCACGACCACGAGTTCATCCAGACCGTCTGCAACCGAGTCATCGAGCTCGGGCCTAAGGGCATTATCGACAAGCGCACGGAGTACGATGACTACATCACCGACGAACGTGTGGCAGCTGCCCGCGAACGTATCTACTAAAAAGAGTTGCACAGTAAGCTGATAAAAAGCTACATTGCAAGCTACATAAAAAATGACCTGGGAGCCAAAGCTTCCAGGTCTTTTTTTTATATATAGGTTAACTGTCCGATCAGTCGGCCAGCTTAGCCTTGATGAACTCGCGGTTCAGACGGGCGATGTTCGAAATCTTAACCGACTTCGGGCACTCCATCTCGCAGGCACGGGT
>JAGBQS010000124.1 GCA_017632695.1 Bacteroidales bacterium | reverse complement strand
GCGCGGTATGCCGAACCTCCCGAATATGCCACGCCGCTTCTGAACATCGTATACTTAACGTCAGAAAATATGTACACACGACCGAAAGCACAGGATTCAAGGCCTGTGCTTGTTTGCGTCTGTGCCGGGAATATTTTAAACTTTCTTTTTCCGGACAAGTCTTAAAGACAAACAAACAGAATTAGTAACCCTAAAAAACAATAGTATTATGAAAAAGACAGCTTTAACCCTGATGCTCGTTATCATAAGTATGATGCAGCTTTTTGCAATGTCGAACGCCAGCATCCGCCGGCACGCACGTTTCCTGACCGACCGTATGGCTTATGAACTGGACCTCACTCCGAGACAGTACGACGATATCTTCGAGATTAACTACGACTTTATCTATATGGCCGACCGTATCATGGACGATGTTGTGTACGGTTACCGCGATGCCATCGAGCATTACTACGATCTGCTTGACATCCGCAACGACGATCTTCACTATGTGCTGACCAGCCGACAGTATCGCCGGTTCATCGATTGCGAGTACTTCTACCGTCCGATCTATACGAACAACTCGCGCTGGTACTTCCGCGTCTATACGGTTTATCACAACCGGAAGTTCTTCTACTACGATGCTCCTGCGCATTATATGCATTATAAAGGTGAGCACTCGCGCCACCACTACGGCAAGCCGGACTTCTATGCCGACCGCTATCATCAGCATGCCAAGGACCGCTACGACGGAGCTTTCCGCATCCAGCAGAACAAGGACCGCCACGATGTTTTCCGCAAGAACGATTTCGGTACCAATATCCGCGAGCGTAACGATGCCGAACAGAACCGCATCAACAACTATAGCAACCGCAACAGCCAGAACCGCACCGAAAACCGCTACTATCAGGATAATTCGGGCAACAAGAACGCGCAGGAAATCAATACCCGAAACCAGACGAACGGCTCAACCCGCAAGCAAAGTTCCACTTCGTCGGGCTCTCGCAGCACTACTTCCAGCAGTTCAAGCACAGGTTCCACTACCCGCAATGCTGTGAATTCTTCCGGTTCTTCGTCCAGCAGTACAAGCAATAGTACAAGTACCGGTACGGGAACCACAACCCGCTCTACTACCTCCGGAAGCAGTTCGTCGACCCGTAGCAGTTCCGGCAGCAGTACCTCAACCCGGAATGCAACAACGAACTCAGGTTCTTCCACCCGTAGTACAACCCGCAGGTAAATGGATGCTATCTGCTGTAAAACTCAAACATTATTTCCTGTAGAATCTGCAAAAACTCATAATTATTGAATACTAACCGAATTTACAAGGTGCCCGGTAGCCAAACAGGCTGCCGGGTATTTTTGTAACCGTTTAATAATTTTCAGGACTGCCTGTCCGCCTGTTTTCTCCCATCAAATAAAGTGCTCGGATGTAATCTTTGCAGAATTTCGGCTTGCAGGATAAGTTTTTTGCAGAAATATTTGCACCCTATTGATAAATCCTGTATCTTTGCAACCCGAAAAGATATGATTCGGACAATCAGATATGTCGAAACTGGGAAAACAGGATCATGAAAGTTGGGGTGATTACAACCTTCGGGCTTCCCGTTCGGGAAGTTCCGGTGACCGGTTTGACTACGATGATCACTTCGACCCGTCCGATTCCGACGGATGCCTGCTGGAACTGCTGGTGGCCGTTGGTGCCGTTCTTCTTTTCATCGGGTTCTGCCTCCTGGGCAGATGACCGGACAAACTACAAATCGAAGCCTTTTAATAATTTGATAACCATTTATGAAAGTAGTAACTCTTAATTCTAAAATCGTATGTACATTGAAGTAAAAGACGTATGCAAGCAGTACGCCGGACATGTGGCTGTGGATCACGTGTCGCTTTCGGTGCCCGATGGAAGCATTTACGGTCTGCTGGGACCGAACGGAGCAGGCAAGACGAGTCTGATCCGAATCATTAACCGCATTACCCATGCCGATAGCGGCGAAGTGCTGATGCATGGTCAGCCTATGACCGATGACGATGTGCGTCGCATCGGTTATATGCCCGAAGAGCGCGGTCTGTACAAGAAAATGAAGGTGGGCGACCAGATTCTGTATCTGGCACGTCTGCGCGGCATGAAGGCCCGTGATGCAGAAGCCGCCATGGATGAATGGCTGGAGCGTTTTGAGCTTACCGAGTGGAAGAACAAGAAACTGGAACAGCTCTCGAAGGGTATGGCTCAAAAAGTGCAGTTCATCAGTACGGTCATCCACCGGCCGCCGCTTCTGATTTTCGACGAACCGTTCTCGGGCTTCGATCCTGTGAATGCCGATATCCTGAAACGCGAGATTCTGCGTTTACGCGACGAGGGTGCCGCTATTCTGTTCTCGACGCATAACATGTCGTCCGTTGAAGAAATATGCGAACAGATTACCCTGATTAATCACGCCAAGGTGGTGCTGCAGGGCGAAGTGAACCAGATCAGGCAGCAGTTCAAGAAGAATATTCTGGAGGTTACGACTGCCGACGGACAATCGTTCAATTATTCATTGCAGGAGGGCGAAACCATGCACGATGCCATCGCCCGACTGAACGAGGAGTATCAGTTGACAGGTTTCCGCGAGATCCTGCCTTCGATGCACGAAGTTTTTGTTGAATCCGTAAAATCGTCGAACTATGAATAAGCTGTTTCTTATCATTCAACGCGAATATGTTCAGATGGTGTGCAAGAAATCGTTCATTATCACAACGATACTTGTACCGATACTGTCAATCGTCCTGTGCGGCGTGCTGCCCGTCATGCTTTCGGGCGTGAAGAGCGAAGAAAAGAAAAACGTCGCTATCGTCGACCAGAATCCGGAGGCTCCGTTTGCTGCGCTGATGACTGAGGATGACGAATTCCGATACATCAATATTTCGGCACTTCCGACCGATTCTACTCTTCTGGATGCACACGCTCTGTACGAGTCGGCTCGAGAAAATCAGGATATTTATGCTCTTGTAGTCATCCCGGACCGTTTTGTGGACAATCCGAACTATAATATATATAGTGAGAAGAGCGTAAATGCCAATCTGGAGCGGAACATAAACGCCTGTCTGCAGGATGCCGTACGTGCCAAACGCATCGAGAGCTATGGCATTGACAGTCTGGAAAGCGTTATTAAACATTGCAGTCCCCGCATCAAATCGACCAATATCAAATGGAGCGAATCGGGTGAGGAGAACCTTTCTTCGGCCGACCTGAGCATGATTCTGGGCTTTGCGCTCGCGATGCTTACCGATATGTTCGTTATCATTTACGGTGCCCTGATCATGAACAGCGTGGTGGAGGAGAAGACGAACCGCATTGTGGAAGTCATTGTCTCGACCTGCAAGCCTATCCAGCTTATGCTGGGCAAAATTGTGGGTGTTGCGCTGGTTGGTCTGACGCAGCTGATCCTTTGGGGTATTCTGCTGGGTATTGTAGGTATGATCTTCGGTATCTCAACAATGGCAACGGTCGGCCAAGACATGTCGCAGGCAGCAACGGATCCGGCTGTAACACAGGCCGTACAGGAGATACAGCAAAGCAGCGAGTTCTCGAAGATTGTGCAGATGGTACTCAGCGTGAACTATACCCAGATCTTTATCTGCTTCCTGCTGTATTTCATCGGCGGCTATCTGCTCTATGCCAGTCTGTTTGCAGCATTCGGTTCGGCCGTCGACCAGGCCTCGGATGCCTCGCAGTTTACGGCACCTATCATGATGATCATGATTTTTGCCCTGTATGCAGGTATGTTCTGCATGAGTAATCCCGACGGACCGCTGGCTTTCTGGTGCTCGATGATTCCGTTTACATCGCCGGTAGTGATGATGATCCGGTTGCCCTATGATCTGCCCTGGTACGAACTGGCTGGCAGTCTGGCGCTGCTGTTCCTGACGGCTTTCGGTATTCTGTGGCTCTCGGCTCGTATCTATCGGACCGGCATCCTGATGTACGGACGTAAGTTCACCTTCAAGGAAATAGTCCGGTGGGTGAGAAACAAATAATGCCTCTTCGGTGTCAATTTGTACTGTATTTCGTTCAGTAGAACTGACAAAATGATGCATAAATGACAGATTAATGAAGAAAAAGTGTAAATAATTTGGTGCATTCGATTGCCTTTCGTAACTTTGCACCTGAAAATTTATTTTTCCATTACATTAATCATTTAAAAGTTTGCGTTATGATTGAAACTATCGGTTCTAATGCTGGTTTGGTTTGGAACGCTCTGGATGCAGAGAACAACCAGACCTTGAAGTCTCTCAAGAAAGCAACGAAGTTGAAGGACAAGGAAATCTATGCCGCTCTCGGCTGGTTGGCTCGCGAAGGCAAGATTAACATGGAGGCTGGTGCTGAAGATGTTGTTGTAACTCTTCTGTAATCTGATATGGGCAATTGAAGTAACAATGCTTCCGTAGCCCCAAGTAAATAATAAGCACATCGGAGGATTCTGTATGTGCTTTTTTTGTCCCATTTCATCTGTACCGGAACATGACACAATACACCTACGATTTCCGAAACCATTGTTACGACTTACTGTCGGGCCTTCTGGTCCGGGAGGATGGTTCCGTTGTGTCGGTACGCAGGCGTTACGAACTGATGTTCCGTACTTTGGTGGATGCCATGAATCACAGTACCCGCCAGCTGACCATCGAGTTTGCGGGTCCTTCGGCAAGATTGGATTATCTGTGCCGTGAACTTCATTTCCGTGAACAGCAGCCGGTTGCCTACCGTCACATCTGTGCCTTCAGAGCACGCTGTTCACATCTGAAAGACTATTCGGAGACACAGCTCGAACTGACATTTCCGGTTGATCTGCGAGCACTTTGCTGTTTCCTCGGGGTATTGACCGGACAGCCGGTTCCCGAACCGGTAAAAAGGTTAGAGGCACCCGATTTCCCGATGGACGATGTGCAGGCTCCCATTCAGGATTACCTGCGCTGTTCGGTGCACAGTATTGAGAAGGAATACGTTGTGCTGAACGGGCCGATGGGCGAATCATACCGTCTGCCGTGGACCTACAGTCTGAATGTTTCTCAAAGCATCGACCTCCAGTATCTGCGCCGGATGCTTGTTCCCGGCAGCCAGCTGAACCTGGTTCGTCCGCGCGAGGAAGGAGGCTTTCTGCTGGCCGAACACGTTATTTTTGAACCGGATCTGCTGATTGATATCAGTTCTATCGCCAAATGTTTTACGGAAGTCGGCAATACGGCTTACAACTATCTGCTCGGCCGTTTCGAGCCCCAGGAGACCACGATACCCATTCTTTTGGGTAATCTGGCCGGACAGATGCTCGACGAGGAGATTCATCATCCTAAGGAGTATCGGGAAAGCCTGTCTGATTTCTTTGCACATAATGCACTACAGGTGGTGACCTGTAACGGTTTGACGGATGCCGGAACGGCACGCGACTTTCATCAGCAGGCTGCCCTGCAACAGCAGAACATCCGTCAGATGGTCCATGTTTCTTTCCCTCAGGACAGAACTATTGATCTTGACAAAATTGTGCTCGAACCTTCTTTCTACTGCGAGATTCTGGGTCTTCAGGGACGTATGGACCTGATGCAGTCAGACAAGCACGTGGTGATGGAACAGAAGAGCGGAAAGATGGACGAATATCGCCACCGACACCGGCAGCCGCACTTCGTGCAGGTTTTGCTTTATCAGGCTATGCTTCATTACGGCTATCGGGATGCGGACGGAAAGATGCTCCGCAATGACGATATCTCAACCTATCTGTTATACTCGCGCTATGCCGACGGTCTCATTAAGGAGGCTCCGGCTCCAGTATTGCTTGCCCAGGCCTTACAGATACGCAACCAGATGGCTTATCTGGATTTGCTGCTCAGCAGGGGTGAAGGCAGCCGACTGTTGGAAAACCTTAAACCCGAAGTTTTCAATCCGGAACAGCAGAGCGGCCGGCTATGGCAGGATTATATCTTTCCGCGTATTTCAGGAGAGCTCGATACCATTCAGCAGGCAGATCCGCTTTCGAAAAAGTATTTCTACAGGATGTTGCAGTTCGTGGCCCGGGAACACATGCTGTCCAAGATTGGAACTTCGCAAAAAGAGGCGAGCGGATTTGCGGCTCTTTGGAACAGTACGACCGATGAGAAGCGCGAAGCGGGTAATCTGATGGACAACCTTACGATTGACCAGGTAGGAGAGAACCGCGACCTGATCAGACTGTCGGTTTCGGCTGCGGATAATCCGGTTCTGCCCAATTTCCGGATCGGCGACATTGTGGTTCTGTATTCCTATCGGGATACCGAAGAGCCGGATGCCCGTAAAGATATGGTTTTCAGAGCTTCAATAGCTGAGATGACACCAGAAAGCATCACGTTGCGTCTGCGGGCACCGCAAAAGAACCTGAAACTTTTCGATACGCCTGATGGTTGCCACTGGGCGATTGAGCATGATTTCATCGAATCGTCGTACAACGGTCTGTACAGAGGTCTGTTCAGTTTCCTGCAAGCCAATGCTGAACGCCGACGGCTGCTTTTGGGCGAAAGCCGTCCGCGTGTCAATCCGAAAATCAGTCTGTATTCAGATTACGGTGAGCATAATCTGCTGGTGCAAAAGGCAATGCAGGCCGAAGATTATTTTCTTTTGGTCGGTCCTCCCGGTACAGGCAAGACGTCTTTCGGATTGGTCAATATCCTGAACGAGACCCTTCGTTCGGCCAGTGCAGAAGGTCGGACGTCGGATATTCTGCTGGTTTCTTATACCAACAGGGCGGTAGATGAAATCTGTTCCAAGTTAGTTAAACTCGGTCTGCCGTTTGTCCGTATCGGCAGTGAGCTGGGTTGCGCGAACGAATACAAATCCTATCTGCTGTCTGAACAGACCTCGAAAGTCCAGACCGCCCACGAAGTGCGCAACCTGATTATGGGTCAGCATATTGTGGTCGGAACGACTACTGCTTTTGCCTCTAATCTCCCGATATTTGATTTGAAATGCTTCGACCTTTGTATCATCGATGAAGCATCGCAGATACTTGAACCGCATCTGCTGCCCCTGCTTTCGGCCAAACACGGAAAGGAAAATGCCATTCGCAAGTTTGTGATGATAGGCGATTACAAACAGCTGCCAGCTGTGGTACAACAGACGGAAAAGGAATCGGAGGTTACGGACGAAAGTCTGCGCTGCATCGGACTGGAGAACTGTCGGCAGTCGCTGTTTGAAAGACTGATACGTCTGAATCCGGAAGGCGAGGTGGTTTATATGCTTTCGGCACAAGGCCGTATGCATCAGGAGATTGCCGCTTTCCCCAACAAGGCTTTTTATGGAAACCTGTTAACCGAAGTTCCTTTAGCGCACCAGCAACGCCCCATTCCTTACCATACGGACAGTCAGTCGGAATATATGCAGCTGCTGACCCGCCGAAGGATTTCGTTCCTTCCAGTCAAGAAAGAACTATCGGTCGATTACAGTGATAAGGTGAATGCCCGGGAGGCACAGGTTATAGCCGGAATAGTGCATGCAGCCTGGCTATTGTTTGCCGAAAACAATCTCGCTTTCGAGCCGAGTGAATCGGTAGGTGTGATTGTGCCATACCGGCATCAGATTGCAACCATTAGGAAAGAACTGTCCAGGTTCGGCATTCCGGAACTGCTCGACATTACCATCGATACCGTAGAGCGGTTCCAGGGCAGTCAGCGGGATATTGTGATTTACGGATTTACTGTCTCGAAGGAATATCAGCTGGAATTCCTGACGAATAACCGTTTTGTGGAAAACGATGCGATCATAGACCGCAAGCTGAACGTAGCGATGACCCGAGCCCGAGAGATACTGATTCTGTCGGGCGATTTGGCGCTATTGTCGCACGACCCGCTTTTCCGCACTCTGATAGAATACGTTACGGAATAAATATCGGAACCAATAACGGAATAAATAACGGAAAGAAAGAAGGGTTTATTTCAGATTTAAGGCCAAATGATTATTTCAGATTCAGGGCAAGATGGACATCATCGACCAGCTTCCGTAATTCCTCGTACTCGCCAAAGCAGAGTTGTGAGACGAGATGATATTCGAAACTGCGGTCGCTTACTGGTTGTGGGAGATCCGGAATGTTCTTGGCTTCCTGCCGGAGCCGGTTGCCCAAGTCGATAATCAGATCGTATAGCTGATGCCCCCGTACAAAAAGATAGCAGTTGTCGCGCCTCACTCCCAAAGTGTGGCAACGGGCTTCGTACCAGGTAGGATCGGCATCGGGATAAAGCCGCTGGAAGTGCCGGACCATTTTTTGCGTTCTTTCCTTGAGCAACTGTAAGACCGATGCGCCGTTGTTGGCGGTAGCTTTGGCTCCACAGGGAAGAATCAGCAGGCGATGGAAGACTTTCTGCGGAAATGCTTCAGGAGCAACACCTTGCAGATAAAGTTGCCATACAAGCAGGGGATAGACAATATAGCTGTATTCGCGCAAAAACTTGACAAAATCGAATCGGAGTTTTCCGCCACAGGCATCGAGCTCTGCACGGTTGACGTTGGCACCGAAGCAGAAATGATTCTCGAAAGAATAGGTGTAAGTCTGCAGGATGTAGTGATGTGCATCAATTTCGGGTTGCTGGTTCAGGTAGCGGTAGTCCGAATCGATGGCAATCCAGAAATGTTCGTCGAGAAAATCCTTGTATTGCAGGCATTGTGTGCATCCACACGTATTGTTGCCGCTGATGCTGCGTGATGCGGTAATGAATCGGAAACGGCCCTGGGGGTAGGCATAGCGCAGCACCTTACTCCAAAAAACTTCGTCGTTTCTGTTCTCCAGATGAACCGCCGCCGTAGCACCATACAATTTCAGTTCGGCCTTAAAGCGCTTGGCTGCCAGCCGATAGAAATTGTATTTTTCCTGGTCGGTATAATGAGGGCGTGGTTCGATGTTCATGGATTACAGGCTGATTGTTGTTATGAATCTGCAGACTCGAATTACGGATTCGAAATCAGGTCGGAGATGAATACCAGCTTGTCTTCCCAGCCGTCGGCAAAGATGCTGGGCGAGTGGGTGGTCATGATGATCTGACAGTTCGGATTGATGTCGAGCATGAGGTTGATGAGCCGGTCCTGCCATTCGACGTGTAGCGATATTTCAGGTTCGTCGAGCAGAATGACGTTGGACTTGTCTTCCATCAGGAAAAGTGTGAACAGCAACAGGAGAATCTGTTTCTCGCCTGCCGACAGATGATCCATCTGGATCGTGGTGCGGCCTTTCTTGAACACAACCCGGTTCTTATCGTCGATTTCGATGCGTTTGCCGGTTGAAGCAAACAGCATGTCGATGAGGTCGAAGAACTTATTGATACGTTCCTGCTTGAACTGTGCCGTTGAGAGATCCTTCAGCATACTGAGCCGGTAGTCGGAAAAACTGTAGATGCTGTCTGAGCGCTGATAGAGGACAGAATCGAGCGAGATGCCGAGTTGGGAAAGCGAAGATTTCTTCGATGCGGGAACATCGAAGGTGTTAACATAATGGAAGCATCGGGCACCGTCAAATCCGCCATAGGCCGGCTTGTGTACCATCTGCTTGCCGTCGAAGTACATTTCGCCAACCGTAGTGCGGACTTTTACCTTGGCTTTGAGCATCCGGCAGAACTTATCGTCCTTCGACAGTACGGCCTTGATCAGGTTGAGCATGGTGGTCTTGCCGAAGCCGTTCTGTCCGACAATGATATTGATGCGGGGATCGAGATTATGCCATTCGATGGAGGTGTCACCCCACAACGTCTGAATCTCGATATCGGTTATATAAACACGATTGTTGGTTTCCATGTGTCTTTCGTTTAACATTGATGCTGCAAATATAGGCCCTTTTTCCCGGATTTCCAAATTTTTAACCCTGATTGTTAGGAAATCTGCCGATTTTATGCTATCTTTGCACCCCAGAAAGGAAAGAAATACTCAATATTGTTATGAAAAAATTTGTATCGGATAAGGCTGTTGTAGCTTTGGGTGGAGGTTTGGACTCAACCTGTCTGCTTCTGAAACTGCTGAGCGAGGGTAAGGCTGTAAGGGCTTATGGCTTCAATTATGGACAAAAACATCAGATCGAACTGAAGAAAGCCAGACGAAACGTCCGTTTCCTGCAGGAGAAGGGCTTTCCGCTTTCGTTTCAGGAAATCAATCTGGTGGATGTATTTGCCGAAAATACCAGTTCGCTGGTGGCAAGTACGGGCTTAGACATACCTCACGGCAACTATAACGAGGACATCATGCGTTCGACGGTTGTTCCGTTACGGAATGTGATTTTTTCGTCAATCATCTACTCGAAGGCAATCAATTGGGCGGTACTGACAGACTCGAACGTAGTAATTGCTTTGGGTTTGCATAGCGGCGACCACGCAGTTTCTCCCGATTGCCGGCCGGAATCTCACCGTGCCTGCAAAAAGGCTTACGAACTGTCGGACTGGAATTCGGACAAGGTGGATTACGAGGCTCCCTTCGTCAACGTTAATAAAGGTGCTGTTCTTGCAGCAGGACTGGAAGCTATGCAGAAGATGGGATTCCGGAAACAGGAAATGCTGCGCGTCTTGCGGAACACGCATTCCTGTTACGACCCGACCCCGACCGGTGAGAGTTGCGGATTGTGCGGCACTTGCCGGGAACGCCTGGAAGCCTTTGCCGCCAATGGTCTGAAAGACCCGGTAAAGTACGTAAAAGGGATTTTATAAGGTAAGTGGTAATCTCCTTACCCTTTACCCTTTACTCTTTACTCCTTACCCTTTACTCTTTACCCTTTTATAAACTATAGTTCAGCTCCTTCAGGATATATCTTGAGGGAGTTTTTTTGACCAGATACAAGATATAATGGATATTGACCATGATATTGCAGTTGGTGTCCGGATTACTCAGATAGACTGACGACAGACCGGACATTTCACGGTCGAAGTTAACGCCGACCAATTCGCCTTTAGCATTCAGTACCGGACTGCCGGAGTTTCCGGATGCCGTTTCGGCGTTCGATGTAAAGCAACAGAACATCGGGACTCCGTTCTTATGACTGAAATCCGTTACCCGCCCCGGAGAATAGCGCAATGTCTTGTTGGCATCGGCCTCTTGCTGCTGCCCCTGACAGAACTCCTGCCAGGCATGCATGTAGATATTGAAAAGATCACCGTTCCGACGACGGAAAGGTATCGCATCGCGGTTAATGCGTGAAACCCGGTTTATATAAAAGGTAAGACAGAACCGGTAAAGTCCGTCCTCCTGCAAAGCCTTTGTGCCGGTTTCGGTAACGTTGGCAATAAACTGTTCCAGACGCGTGCTGTCGGTCAGCAGCGAACAGGCATAAAGGCTGTCGAGGTTGTTGGTGCGACGGATGCTTTCTTCGATGTAGCTTTCGTTCATCTCGCGCAGATAATACGGCAGCAGAAGCTTCATCAGTCCTAAATCCTCCTCGTAATTGAAAGCCTCAAAGAACTCGCCGATGTTCCGGCGCAGGTCTTTGAGTTCATTCTGCATATCGCGAACCCGATTCTTTCTGTTGGCCTTATCGATGTTGATCAGTTTCTCGAACTTTCCGGCAAAGGCGAACACATTCGGACCGCTCAGTACACATTGGCCGAACACTTCTTCCATGTGGTTGAAGTGGGTGAGGATCCGATAGTTCTCTTCCATATCGGACAGCAGGGACTTGCCGTATTTCTGCATACGGTCGGGCGAAGCCTCAATCCAGCGTTGCAGGGCCTGATCCTTTTCTTTACGGAGTTCTATAATATGATCGCGACGGGTGCCTTCTATTTCGCCCAAGGATCGCAGATAGGTATTATTTATACTGCTGATACGCGAAGCATAGCCGGCTTGCTGTTCCGCAGGAGCCTTTGCTTTCAAAGCCGTCAGATAATCGATTTTGGCCTTTGTGATTTCTGCACGCACCCGAGTATCGTTGTTGACGATATTCTCGAGGGCAAACCAGGGAATGTTCTTGCGTGTTTGCGAAGGGAATCCTGCCACAAGAACCGGATCGCCCTTTTTCACTTCCTCTCCGGCAATTGTCAGATAGCGTTCCGGATGGTAGGGAACATTCGTTTTACGATAGTTGGCAGGTTTGTTGTTCGGGTTACTGTAAACACGCAGGAAGGCGTAATCGCACGAAACACGCGGCCATCGCCAGTTGACTTCGTCTCCGCCTTCCATCGCTACCGATACAGGTGGGGCAGCCACAATACGGACATCGTTGAAAATCCGGTATTTGGCAACAATAAACTGAGTGCCGCCCATCATCGAATAGGCTCTGAAAGATTCTTTGGCCGTCTTCGGCTGCTGTTTCATCCATTCTTCGGCTCTACGGCTCAACTCAGCCATCCGGTCGGAAATACTTAGCGTGTCGCTTAACCCGATTTTGAGCGTATCGGTCACATCCATACACCAAAGCAGCTGATTGAGCTGCAAACCGAACAACGGAGCTTCCTGCTCCTGAGCGGAAGCATAACAGCCATACCGGAGGTAATCGTGTTCTGCCGAAGAGAGGCGCTCGAGATATCTTCTGATGGGATGGAAGTTAGTCAGTACGAGTCCGTCGGCCGAAACAAACGATGCTGTTGCGGTAGGAGAGAACGTACCTCCGTCCTGACTGATGGAAAGGATGGCATTATTCAGACAAGCCTGATTGATGCTGTTGATGTCGGCGGCACTGAGTTGCAAACCATCGTCGCATAACTTACGGAACACCTCGCCGGAGCTGATCTGATCCGGTAGCCACAAACCGGCAGTCGGCATGGGGTTGTCTTCCAGAAGCCGGAGCATACGCTGACGCTCGGATTCCAGTTTATGGTTTGCCTGACGGTTGGTTCTGTTCAAGGTTGTATCTGGGGTATTTTCGGGTTGAATCAGGAACCGGTAACCCTCGTTCAGCTCCCGAAAAAGCATCGCACGGTGTGCCGGCCGGTTCTTACCGGGCAGCAGGTGCGACAGTTGTTCAAAATAGTACTTCTGCAAATCGGAAAACGAAGCCGGCATACCTTCAAATGAATCCGTATGACCGGGATTCCAATCTGCGATATGGTTCATGATATAACGAAGGTTGCTGATGCCGTATCGGGTGGACGATACCATATCGTTGCCTAAATCAGAATGCTGGACATCGATGGGAACAGCATCGTAATCAGCTCCCTTGGTCTGTTTCTTGTACCGATAGATCTGCTCCTGCTGATGTTGGTCAACAAAAGCCTTATAATCAGCTTCGCCGGCAAACGGCTTGTATCCAGCCTGAATGGAATAAATGTCGTATTCGCCCAACAACGGCGGACAAACCTGCGTAACTCCATCGCCAGGCTGTGCTACATAATTGAAACGGGCATAGTCCATAATGCTCGGAGTCGTTCCGTAGCGTTCACAGAAGCCGGGACTGCGCAACGAATCCGTATCGTAGGCAAACGAAGCATGGAAGTTGTGGTCGAGACCCAGACAGTGTCCGATTTCATGTGCCGCAGCATAGCGGATAATGCGCTGCAGGATACTGTCCGAGAGTTCGTGGCGGGCGTCCCCGTTGTAAGCAGCGGTCTGCAGGAAATACCACATCTTCAGACGGCTGATGACCTGCGAATAAAAAAGTACGTTTGCCTGCAGTATTTCTCCGCTGCGAGGGTCGCAATAATGTTTGCCTTCTGCGTTGGCGAATTCACTGTCCACGCAGAAAAACACATTGGTTCCGAAACGGAAAGGATCGAACTTCCTGCCTGCCTGACTGAACGGAACGGCCTTGATCTGTTTGGGACGTCCGATGGTAGCAAAAGCGCGGTTCCAGTCTTCGATGCCCAAGCGGATGGCATTTTGCCAAAGAACCGGAAAGCGGTCGTCGATATAAAAAACAATTTGTTTCTGACGGCTGATATCGAACCGGTCGATACAGCCTTTGACCTCGCTTCGGAAGTTTAAGCGAGAATC
>JAGBQS010000123.1 GCA_017632695.1 Bacteroidales bacterium | reverse complement strand
GATATCGTCCGTTTTTTGCACCCACCTCTCCGGCGATCTCGTTGCCGAAGATCTCCATACCGTCATCGAATCGCTCAACACCATCCTCGGACGCTCCATTACCAGCCAGGAGACCCTGAACAACATCTTTTCGCATTTCTGCATCGGAAAGTAGATTCTGCGTGGGAAAATAGGTTTAGTTTATCTCTCTTTATATATAAGACGGAGTAAACTAAACCGATTCCTGAAGGACTTTTTTTACTTATTCCAAAAACTATTTTATCGTAAAACTAAAGCAAAACTATAGAAAAACGCATATTTTTCAACCATAAATTTGGTTATATCCTGAAAACATTATTCAGATTTTTACAAACGAAGTATTCGGAGAAATCCGAACCATCACTAACGGGAGTGGCGAAACATTCTTTGTAGGCAAGGATGTTGCCAAGGCGCTGGGATACAGCAATACCCGCGATGCCCTGAATAGGCATGTAGATGCCGAAGATAAGGGCACCGTCGCGATTCGCGACACTGCCTACGAAACCCGTGTAACACTCATCAACGAGTCGGGGCTCTACGCGCTGATTCTTTCTTCCAAGCTGGAGCAGGCCAAAGCTTTTAAGCGGTGGGTAACATCGGAGGTGCTGCCTCGGATGCTAACAGAACTACTAAAGCACTCTAAAGGAGTGCCCCCTGTCTGACGTGGGGCACCCCTTCAGGGTGCAAGTCACCATCATGGTAGCAAAGCCGAGGGTGCTCCTGCTACGCAGTAGTACCCCCGGTTACTGAGCGGTGACGCCTTCAGCGTCAAGATTATTATCAATTGTCAACTATCAATTGTCAACTATCAATTATCAACTCTCAATTGTCAATTGATAAGACTCTTACTTATTCTTGAAATTCTTCACCGTAGCGTCGGTGGTATAGGTTTCGCCTGTGCTGTTGGTGATGGTGACGTTACGGAAGGTGATGTCCTTGGCGTAGTGCATTTCGGCACCCTTTTTGGCCACAAACAGACAGTCCTTCATGGTCAGGTCGGACAGCGGCATTTCGGGCAGGCCGTTGAACCAGATGGCACGTCCGGCACCCTGGCAGGTGACGCGCGAGATGTGCAGGTCGCGGAAGCAGGGCGTCTCTTCGGTTATGGGCTGAACGTCGCCGCTGGTGTCGCTGTCGGCATCGGCCTTGCCGGCAACGGGTTTGTTGGCATAGTAGAGGTCGAAGGTGAAGGCATCGCCGGCAATGTTCACCATCTGGATCTTGTCGATGTAGATATTCTCGACCACGCCGCCGCGTCCGCGGGTCGACTTCATGCGCAGACCCGTATCGGTGCCGTTAAACAGACAGTTGTGCACCCAGATGTTGCGGGCGCCGGAACTCATTTCGCTGCCGATTACGAAGCCGCCGTGTCCGTGCAGGACGGTGCAGTCCTCGATGATGACGTTCTGGCAGGGCTTCTTCCAGGAGCGGCCTTCGGCATCCTTGCCGGACTTGATGCAGATGGCATCGTCACCCACATCGAAGGTACAGTCCTTGATGATGGCGCGGTTGGCCGACTCGAGATCCAGACCGTCGCCGTTCTGTGCAAACCACGGGTTGCGTACGGTGACACCGTCCATGGTAAAGTCCTCGCACATCAGGGGATGCGTGTTCCAGGCAGGCGAGTTGCTGAGGGTAACGTCCTTGATGAGCACACGCTGGCAACGGGTGAATTCCAGCAGCGTAGGACGTCCGTTCACGCGACGCAGGTCGGGGGCGCCATCCCTGCCTTTCAGTTCATCGTTCTTGGCATTCGGGTACCAGACATCTTTCATCACGATACCGTCGCCCGATGTCAGTTCCTTCCACTGGTTGGAGGTGAACTTCGACTTCTTGGACGGACGCCAGTACTGACCCTGACCGTCGAAGCTTCCGTGACCCGTGATGGCAACGTCGTGCTTCTCGTATGCCCACAGGGGCGACATCTTGCGTTTTGAAACAATACCCTCGTAGATGGTGTTCACTTCCGGGTAGGCATCGTAGTCGGCGGTAAAGAGCACCAGCGCGCCGCGTTTGACGTGCAGCTCGCAGTTGTTCTCGAACTGGATGGGGCCGGTAAGCCAGATGCCTGCAGGTACGTTGAGGCGTCCGCCGCCCTTGGCTGCCAATGCCTTCATGGCTTTGGCAAAGGCTTCGGTGTTGAGTGTGCCGCCATCGCCCACGCCCCCGAAGTCGGTAACCGAAACCTCGTTCTTCGGGATGTCGGGCAGCGCCACCTTAGGCATGTTGAACGGACATTCGGCCTTGGCCGATGCCTGAATGGTCAGGAGAGACAGAACGGTAGCCAGCAGGCTGTTCAGGAATAGTTTTTTCATAAGATAGGGTTATTAACGATTATAGAACTTTTTGTTGTTACGGATATAAAGCTGTCCGCGCACGGGATGGGCAACGGGGCGGCCGAGGAGGTCATAGATAGCATCGTCCGGCACATCGGAACCGGCCTCCATCTGTGCAAGTCCGGTTTCCTGATCTCCGTCGATGAGCCAGAACTTCAGGGTCGGCGTATTGCCGCTGAAGGTAATGGTGACGTTCTGTCCGGAAACGGTCTGCCCCAGGTCAATATCGAGGGTAGTGCGGGCACCGGAGGTGGCATCAATCACGTAGGTTCCGGCCGGAACGGTCTTCCCGTTCACTTCGGTTATGTTGATGTTGCTGCCGGTATAGTTGCTGTAGCCATAAACCCGGATCTTGCTGACCGGATAATCGGCAGGAACGTAAATTTTGTATTGCTGGGCTTTGAGCTTCAGGCAATGCTCCAAGCCGCCGGCAACAGTGCCCGTTGCGTTTTGGATGGCAAAGCCGTCGGCAAACAGCTGCTGTTTGGCCGATGCATTGTAGCCTTTATAGGTAAGCGTCGAGATCTCGTGCTTCCAGGCAGGCGCAATGTCGGTGGTAAGTGTCATTTCATCGTAGGTGACACCCGCCTGCAGTCCGGCATCGTAGCAGGAATCGGCAATGGCGCGGACGGATTTGTTCAGATAGTTGGCAGCATATTCCGTATAGCTGTAGCCGATGCCCGGGGCAGGGGTGGAGGTGATGACACGGCCGGATTCGGAGGCCGCAATGCCCCACGAGTCCTCGAAGGAATCGCGTATGTAGTTGCCGTTCTGATCGCGGATAACCGACCCGTATTCCGTTGCGTCGGTGCTGAGTATCGGCCAGGCTCCGTTTTCTACCTGGGCAGCAGACAGGCTGTTGCCGACGTTGTCCGACTGGCAGTCGATCATGCCGTAAGTGGCGCCGTTGGAGCCGGAACTGGCGTTGCCGGTGCGTCCGGTTACCTGAGCGATGACCAGCGAATCGACGCAATCCCTGCGGTATTCGGCCGAATTATAGGCACAGCTGAAGCAGCCGGCAAACTTCAGGACGCGCCGGTAGGCCTCGGCGGCATCCCAGGTGGTAGCCAGCATGTATTCGCGGGGCTCGCGCAGATGCATCGTGTCCTTGGTGACCGACGAATAGACCTTCGTCGAATAGCCGCTAATCTGGTTATAGATGCCGTAGGTCCAGTTGTCGGCGGTTACGTCGCTGTAATCGGTATTCACGTTGCCGTCCACATAGAAGTGTCCCCACGCATTGAGGGCTCCGGCAAAGGCCGGGTACTTGGAGATGTAGTCGGCCGTGCGCGCTCCGATGGCGCAGATGCGCTTGCGGCGCTCCAGACTGCGCTTGTCGGTGGCCGGGCCGGGCTTATAATAATTGTTCACGATGTTGGCATCGGTTGCCTCGGCACCGTAGCAGCCTTCGCCGCCCCAGTTGTAGAAGATGTTGTTGCGGATATCCACAAAATCCTGCGTCAGCAGACTGCCGTCGCCGCCCAGACGGGGCACGCGGCTTGAACACTGGGCAATCAGGTTGTGCAGGTAGCTCACGTTGCGTCCGCCCCAGTTGCCACCATAGCCGTGGGCGCCTTTCACGTGTCCGGCGTTGGTGAGCGACTGCTCGATGATGCACCACTGGATGGTGATGTTCGAGCCTTCGCTGACGGACAGGCATTCGTCGATGCTCCAGCTGACCGAGCAGTGGTCGAGAATGATGTTGTCGGCTTCCTCAATGCCGAACCCGTCGCCTTCGTGATTAGCCACCTGCCGGTTGCCCAGGCGGAAGCGCACGAATCGGATGATGGCATTCTGGCAGGAAATGGTTACCGGATAGTCGGCCAGACAGATACCGTCGCCGGGAGCGGTCTGTCCGAGGATAGTCAGGTCGCCGCAATCCATGTTGAGTGCCGAAGTCAGGTAAATGGTTCCCGAAACCTGGAAGATGACGATCTTCCTGCCGGGCTGTTTGACCGCCCAGCGGAAGGTGCCTTCCACCAGGTTGCTGTCCGGACAGTCATCCAGGCTGGTAACGGCATAAACCGTTCCGCCGCGTCCGCCGGTGGCATACCGGCCGTAACCTTCGGCTCCCGGAAAGGCTAGCGGGCGTTCTTCGGCCCAAACGGAACATAGCACTTGTGCCAGGAGGCAACTAAGCAGTAAAATGATTTTTTTCATATCGTAAGTGTTTATTGATTTCGGGTCATTGCTGTTGCAAAGATAGCGGTTTTTATGCAAAAAGAAGGTGAAAACTCTTCGCAAAAACTAAAAATGAACAAAAAGATGCCCTATTTGATACGATAATCTCCATATTTTTGTATCTTTGCCGCATCAAAGTGTCTTACCTTATGAAAAAACTGTTATTGCTCACACCCATTATATTGTGCCTGATGCTTGCTGTCAGCGTTGCCATGGCACAGCCTATTATGAAATGCACCGAGTACAAATCGGGCGGAATCATGGATCATACCCGAGTTTCCTCCTATGTGCAGGATTCGAAGGGGATTCTGTGGATGGGAACATGGATCGGCCTGTGCCGTTACGACGGCAGGGAGTTCCATTATTTCAAGGAAGACGCCAACGCCGCATCGGGGACACCCATACAGCCGTTGGGCAGTAACCGCATCCTGAAAATCGTGCTCGACAGCCGCGAAAACATCTGGTGCCAGAACTATGATAAGGGCCTGTACCGCTTTGACCGCGAAACATCCGCTTTCCAGTCAGTATTGCCTTTGGTGAAAGACTATCCTGCCGTACAGGCGCTCAAGGATAAGGTGTATGTCATGCAACGGAACCATGTGGTCTGGGCCGTGCTGGCCGATGGCACCCTGGTGCGCTTCCAGGATGCCGACCCCGCACAGAATGAAGTGCTGCCCTGTGAGCCGGGAGAGCAGAACCGGACGGTGTACGAGATCCGGGAAGACAGCCGCGGACGGGAGTGGATCCTGACCAATCAGGGAGTTATCCTTTACGGGAAAGGCAAAATCTCCTCTTTCCCGTACGCACGCTTTGTGGAACGGGAAGGCCACTGCTATCTGGTTTCCCGCACGTCGGTTCAGTTTGTCGAGTACATGGATGACGGCAGTCTGCGGTCCATCCAGTTGCCCTCGCAGGTCAGTCTGATTCATTCCGTCCGGACTCATGGCAGTCAGATCCTGCTGGGAACCGATCAGGGACTGGCTGTTTACGACTGTGCTACCGACAGTTTCCGTCTGACCGATACCGTAGCGGACGGTTCGCGGACAGGGGAGGTGTTTCATACCTATGCCGATGCCAAAGACCGTATCTGGGTCTTTAACAAAGAAGGCGGTATCTTCTGTCTGAAACCGGGCGGGAAGGATTTCTTCCGGCTGGCTAATCCGGACCGGAACCTGCCGAAGCTGAACGAGAGCGGCAAGCTTTATCTGATTTTTGAGGATGCCTATGGCGTGGTCTGGGTAAAGCCGGCCAAGGGCGAGCTGTGCTGGTTCGATGAATCGGATTCCTGCCTGCATTCGTATCGGGAGGCAATGGCTCCGGGCGAGACCCTGCCCATTCAGAATTATAATTTCTGTTTCACCGATCAGCAGCACAATCTCTGGGTCAGCAGCGGTACACGCCTGTATCACCTGACGTTTGCGCGCCGGCAGTTCCATTCCGTCCAGACCGATCCGGATGTGGAAATCCGCTCCCTGCTGGAAGAGGACAGTCTGCATGTCTGGTACGGCGATAAGTCGGGTCTTCTGTGCCGTCGGAATCTGTCGGACAACAGCTGCCGTTTCCTTTCGCCGGATGGCCAGTGGACCACACGGAAGGTCCCGTTCACACAGTCCGGCATCTTCAGTCTGCTGCAGACGCACGACGGACAGATCCTGCTGGGCTCGCGAGGCGACGGTCTGTTCCGGCTGGTTCCCAAACCTGACGGTTTCCGGATAACCCGCTGTCAGGCTTCCGGAAACGGTCATGCGCTGAACTGCGACATCATCTACGATATGTATCAGGATGAGCACGACCGCGTCTGGATAGCAACCTTCGGCGGCGGCCTGAACCTGATTGAGAATGTTACGGCCGATACGCTGAGGTTCCTGAACGGCGGTAATCTGGGCTTCCCGATCAATACCTTCGAGATGACCCGGAGTGTGCAGGGCGACGGCAAGGGCCGCATCCTGGTGGGTACCAACAAGGGACTGGTGGCTTTTTCGTCGGACTTCGACCGTCTGTCCGACCTTCGGTTCCAGGCCTATCAGGCGCAGACCGAACAGCATAATCCGCTGCCCGATAATATGATCATGCGGGTGCTTTGTACTTCCGATGGCAGTTTTTACCTCAGTTCATATTCTCGCGGACTGTGCCGGGTTGAGGGCGAAGGCATTGACGGGCTGGAGTTCCGTCCGTTGCCGAACCGGGATTATCCGGCGGGCGATGTGAACGTTACGGCCATTGCCCTCTCGTCGGGTAACATCTGGACGGTAGCCGAATGCGGAATAACCTGTTATAATCCGAAGGACAGGCGGATGCAGTATTTCGATGAGCACAACTTCGACCGGCCCTATTCCATGACCGAATGCAAGCCGCTTGAACTGTCGGACGGCAGACTGCTGCTGGGTATGTTCGGCGGTATTCTGGTGTTCGATGCCGGAAATATGCAGAAGTCGGATTATACCCCGAAGATTGTGTTTACGGAACGGCGTTATTCCATCGGTTCGGAACCTTACGAACAGTCGCTGAACGATCTGGATACCCTTTATGTGAATCCGGACCAGCGTTCCTTCTCACTTCATTTCGCAGCCGTCGACTTCGTTCCGTCCCGGCTGGTGCGCTATGCCTATTGGATGCACGCGGAGGATGCTTCGGAGGAGGAGCAATGGATCTATGCAGGTTCCCCTGTGGTGAATTTTACGAATCTGGCACCGGGCCGTTATGAACTGCACCTGAAGAGTACGAACAGCGACGGTGTCTGGAGCGCAAACGAACGGTTGCTGTGCATCCAGGTCGTGCCGACGTTCTGGGAGCGTTGGGGATGGATTTTGTGGCTGTTGCTGGGTTCGGTTGCCTTAGGAATTGCCATCTTCCTGTATGTCCGTCACCTGATACAGCGTCAGCGTTCGGTTGCCAAACAGGAAATCTCGGCTGTGAAAATCGATATGCTGACTCATCCCGCCTCGCAGCTCGATCAGGAGTTTATCCGTAACGTGATGGATTATCTGACGGAACATCTGTCTGACGGTGACCTGCAGGTCAACGATGTGGCCGATGCCATGAATATGAGCCGCGCAACCTTCTACAGGCGTCTGAAGCAGGCTGCCGACCTCTCGCCCAACGATTTTATCCATCAGGTGCGTATGCGGCAGGCAGCCGAACGGCTGGTAACTACCAACGATCCGGTTTCGACCATCGCCTATTCCGTAGGCTTCAATAATCCGAAGTAT
>JAGBQS010000122.1 GCA_017632695.1 Bacteroidales bacterium | reverse complement strand
TCGCCACTTACATAATACTCTACGGTGTCAAAGTTCGGAATCCATTCTTCGCCAACCCGAGAATACCAGCTGTCATACTTTACGGTATCAACCCGTATCTCTGTCCACTTTGTCCCCACAGGATAATACTCCTGGGAGGAAAGCCTAAACGGAAAAGATAATATACATAATATGAACAAAATTTTATTCATAATAATAGGGATTATAGTTAAAAAAAACAATGGTTACCAATTTTTGCTGCAAAAATAGAAACTATCGGGAAAACAACCAAGGAAAATTTTTCACTTTTTGAAGTGATCGGGGAAAAAGAATGTTTCATTTTTCTTAAAACTATAAACCATGTATCATTTTTGATAGTTTCGCACTGCAAAGTTACGCATTATTTTTTTATTAAAGGTGGACATTTTTAAAAATATTACTCAGAAATCAAGTTTGTATTTTATTGATTTTTTGCTATTTAGAATGCTGTTAAGATTTTTTAACAAATGAACAAGGTGGACATCTGCCATTTTTGGGAGTAAAAACTTTAAAAAGATGCTAAGAAAGATTGGTCTGATGTATTCAAGTTTCTGAAGGCTCTCTGAGTCCTGAGCAAAGTATGCAGAAAGTTCATATAACTTCAAGCGTAGACAGCGGAACCCTTTTTGAACTGGCATCGGCTCGGCAGCTTCCACCGAAATCGCATTTTTCCTGTCTCCGACACGACTGACAGCAACGAAACAAATTACATAGAGCCTTCGTCTGGAAACGAAGCTTGTTTGTAAAATTACATAGAGCCTTCGGTTGGAAACGAAAGCTATTTGTAAAATTACATAGAGCCTTCGGTCGGAAACGAAGCCTGTTTGTAAAATTACATAGAGCCTTCGGCTGCGAACGAAGCCTGTTTGTAAAATTACATAGAGCCTCCGGCTGGAAACGAAGGCTCTATGTAATTTCGTTCGTTCGGAACATCCCTATCAATAGCAACCCAAATAGAATTCCGATAAAAGCTGTATAGACATTAAAAAACTCCACCCAAAAGACTTGGGAGTAGTTTTGTTTTCAGTAAACAGGCAGAGGCATCGGTCGCCCCACAATGCATTGCCGAAACCGTTGGAACGGCAAGTTCCGCTGCCGCCTTGTGCAGTTGCGGATTATTATTTGGGGTCGGCATTGATCAGTTACCTGCCTTTCTTTCCGGAAATCATGGCAGACTCACTTCAATGTCGGCAAACGAGTTCGGATAGTTATCGCGCATGATATCGGGAGTAATGACGCTATTGCCTAAGCCCGTCACGTCTTTAATGGTTATGCGATAGAAATTATTGCGGATAATGCCGTACTCCATAGGCCCCATATGGGTTACGGAACCTGTACGATGCTCTATCCAATAGGTATAGTAGGTTTCATAAACACCCATATTGAACTTGCACTGCTTAATACCATAATTGAGAAGCTGTGCGTCGGTATAGGTCGCCAGCTCGTCGAGCGTAAAACCGCTGGCCTTATTGACGGCCTGTATGGAACCGTAGAAGTTGAAATTAAACAAATAAAGGGTTTTGGGCCAGTACTCCGGACGGGTTTCCTTCTTCAGCACGCGCTGCACATTGTCGTAGAGCCAGACACAAACGGGACTCACGGCTGCCTTGTAGACAATACCCGGCGAATAACCGTTCTTTTGCGAAGTCCTGAACGCCGTATTCTCGAGCACATAGGCATAACCATAGTTATCGGCCGAAGGCATGGATGCAAAATTGGTGGTATTAAAGTCGCCGTACCATGACTGGTAGCAGTTACTGAAAGACTTGGCATCGGCCTGATTCAACGTCTTCTGATAGAAATGCGGATCTACTACATAGACATCACCCGCGTCGGTATACGGCAAGTAGTTGTCAGGGAAAATGAAACCGGAGCGTGCTATGAACGAATTCAGATTATCACGATGCTGGAAAAGGTAATAATCAGTTGAAAGATTCACAAGCTTATAGTTGGTGATATTTATATCGGCATACTTCTCAGACAGATGATAGAGCGGGAATGTGTTTTTGGAAACTCCGAGTCGGAGCTTGGCCATAACACGTTCCATCTCAACCCAAAGCGCATAATCCTCGCCCATCCAGGGAACAAAGTCAACTCCCAGAAAGGCTGTGGGCGAACTGGTCATTACCGGTCCGTTGTCAGGAATGTTTGCCATGACTCCCTCACTGTAGGTAAGATTATCAACCAGATCAAGGAATTCTGCCTCAGTAGCAATCTGAGCAGGAGCATAGTCGTAATTGGCAATCAGGAAAACGTCATAGACATCGGCTGTGAGCGTTAAGTCCTTGAAAAGGTAAGTAATGTCATAACCGGGTTCCTGCGTAATCACGCCGAGGTTCGATTTATCAGCCACAAGCTTCGTGAAGAACTTCTTGGTATCGGCATGGAAGAAATAAACCTCAAGACGACTGATGCTGTATTCGTTTTGAAAATAATCATCGGCAGCCGAAAAAGACGGCACGCTAATATTGAAGGACAATCTGACCGAACGGTTGGCGCTCCAGCTCTTCAGAAGCGAAGAGAGCGTATCGGCCGTTGCAACAGGATCATCTCCGAATGCAGCACATACGACTCCTTCACCGTTTACCATATAGGTACGCGGAACGATGCTCTTGGCAAACTTATAATAGAGATCCTTGTCGGCCGGAATATGATAGAGCATTGTCAAGCCTTCTGAATCCCAGTAGCTCTGCACCTCGGACTCAGTCTGACTGCGAGGAATATTCAAGATAGAAACCCGGCCGTCAAATCGGTCATGAAGCGACTGAAGTTCCTGAAGTTCTTGCCAGCAATCAGGGCATCGGGTATCGAAAAAATTCAATACGAAAGACTGGCCGGCAAGCGAGGCAGACGTAACGGATTGTCCGTCTGAACCGGAAACGGAGAATTCAGGTATAGCATCTCCGACGCCGACAATAGTCGTCGCCTCAAAACCATCCCGTCCTTCGTCTTCATCGTTACAGGACACCAGTCCCATCATGACCAATAAGAAGGAAAGCAACAGATTATGGCGGGAATATCTGATTAGTTTCACAGCTTATAGTTTTATGTGATTATTGGCTCTTAGTTTCCAACTGTTCACCTGTACCTGAATCAGCCTTGACAAATCGCCCGAAAGATAGAATACAATGGTATAGAAATCCTGTCTGTCGAAATATTCCTGAGTGGAGAGAGGACGTCCGAGGTTGGTGTAGAGCGATCCTGCCATTCCTATGTATTGAGGGAGTGAAAGGTTCACGATCGTCTGATCGGTACTCTTACGCTTCAGAACTACGTAGGTATCCTCTTCGGCTAACAGTCGGAGTGTAGAAACTCCGAACTGTACGCCGAAAAGCGTTCCATATTCCGAATCACTCAGTGTGACGGTATCCTGAACGTATGACTCGTACACAGTGGGGGTCGTAGCCTTAAGATTTCCGAAAGCATCCATGACACTGTTTGGCGTTTCCAGCGAGAAAGAAAAATCTCCGGCAACATCACTGATACTGTCCTCAACTGAAACCGCCAGACATGTGATCTGGTTGGTAAACTTCATCAGTTCGACGTCTAACACATTGTGTTCATTAGGAATGTAGTGCGTCAGCCCCAAATAACCATGATAAAGAGGAGTCAGTTTAAGAGAACAGGTATCAGGGTTTCCTGCCAACTGGATACGGAAATCGGACAAGAAGAACGATTCACCGGAAAGAGCATAATCGCCGTTACCGATTCCGCTCCAGATTACAAACTGATAGTTACCTTCATCAAGTCCGGTGATTTTCACCTGGAAATCATGCTCACGAAGAACGTCCACTGGTGTATGAATCCGACTTACAAAATTTCCATCTTCATCATAGACATACACATCGGCATCTCCGAGTACCTTTTGCGCCGATTCTACATCTAACATATTATAGGTGTATTGCAGCTGAAGCCAAAAGCCCTCCGGACAGGATGACTGGTCATCAAACACCCATGAAGAACAGGATGTCAGCGCCAGCACGACAATGAATCCGATTGTTAACTGTCTCATTATGGATAGGAAATAAAGGAATCTTAAAGAACAACGTTAATGTCTCTGAATACCCATGGTTTAACATTGATTACCACCTTGAGGTAGGTCTCACCTTCAACCGGCGTATCCGTATTGATCGGAAGATCGCTATAGCCGAGTCCGGTAATATTAGAGATAAGCATCTGGTACCAGTTGTTACGAACAATTGCGAATTCCATTACGCCCATCTCAGACGGTTTGAAGTTGTCAAGGTGACGGATCCAGTAGGTGTAATAGCAGCGATAGCCATCATCGGTCTTTTCAAACTTCTTGGCCTGATAAGCGCTCAGGTCTGCACCGGTAAGAGAAGTAACTCCGATACCTGCTGCCAGAGCTTCGGCCGAATTGTAGAACTTATAGTTGCAGTAATACAGCACTTCAGGATATTGTGCAGGATCGTTAAGCGGCGAAAGAACTCCGTTTTTCAGCTGATAGACACTGTTCATTGCCGGCTGCAGGATAGCACGGAAGATGACTCCCGTAGTGTAACCCATCTTCTGGGCAGGTGCCAAAGCACAGTTCTCAAGGCAATAGACGGTCTTGAACTGTGGCACACCACCTGAAGCTGGCAGGAACATACTCCAAGGTACGGCTTCCTTGTTATAATCGCCGAAGAAGTTCACATAGTACTTATCGCTGTTGTTGAACGTTGTTGCATCGATGGTCTTATTGAAGAAATAAGGGTCGATAACGTAGCCGTTCACATCGTTGACGGTTCCAAAATTATTGTTGAGGTTCCAAGCCGGAACATCAAGCGAGGTAAGAACCGACGTATGACGGTAAGTATAATAGTACTTTGGCAGGTTAACCAGATAATGTCCGTCGAGGGTAACGGTAGCATAAAGCTGACTGTTCTCGTTCGTAAGCTGGAATGAATCGTAAGCCTTGGCAATATCCAGACGGGCAAGAACTCTTTCAAGCGTAATGTGGACAACGTTCTCGGTCGGAGTGGTTGTACTGGTGTTAGTGTTGTTCTGGATGACCGTATTGGCATTTTCAATAGCCCGGTTCGTCATAAGAATGCCGCCTGAGATGTCCTCAATCTGACCGCGGACGTAGGTCAGACTGTCGATATCGGCCAGGAACTCAGCCTGTTTCTTCTTATTGATTACTCGGGTTGTATTGGCGGTCACGAAGATATTATAGGTACCCTGCGGAACCAGAACCGATTCGGTCTCAAAGATACGGTTGCCGAAGCCATCGGTAGCCAGGTCGGTCAGCTTGGTAAAAAAGACACTCTTGACGAAAAGACCGGTAGGAGCATCGAAAAGGTAAATACGAACGTTATTTACCTGCTGCTCCTCTGGCTTACCCATTCGAGGATCGAAACTGTCATCGACACTGCGCGTGGAAGAACTGTAATTGGGCTCCAGCTGGAAAACAATCGGAACCTCGTTCAAGTTGTTAGGATTGTTGTCAATGTCTTCAACAAACTCGTCATGCTGAGAGCAACCGCAAAGCGTAGCGGTTATGATCAGCATCGCACTGGTGATTCTTTTAATAGGGATCATAGTTGTATGAAATTATTTAGGTAGTGATAGTTTTTCAAATTCTTCAAGTTGCTTGTCGGCTCCGACTACGCCATATCTGCGGGCACGTTCCACCAACATGACAGCCTTGTTAAGATCGCCCTTCAGGTAGGCAACCAGGCCCTCGTTCATAGACTTCTCCGGACAATCATCCACTTTCTTCAGATGATCGGCAGCGACATCAGCCTCTCCCCTGATAATTGCCAGACACGACATTGTCAGGTTGATAAACGAATCATCAGGATAAAGCAGGTAAGCCGTACGCATAATAGAATAATATCTCTCCTGTTCGTCGGCATACTTGTCGGCCAGACGGTATATCTCGTTCAGACTGAGGTTGACAGGATGCGTTTCGAAAACGCGCTCGGACTCCTCGATGGTAAACGGACGAACGGTATAGATAACCCTGTATTTCGTGCAGCGCAGCAACGGGAAGACATTCTCTAACAGGAAAGCGAATCCTTCGGATGCCTCGGTTCTCATCTGACGTTCTTTCTCGTCGGCTGTGCGGGAGTTATTGGTGATGTTGATGAGCTTGTTGCGCTGAGGAATGTTCGTGTTATTTTGCAGATACTCCTTAAGGTCGTCCCAGTTCTCACCATGACCCTTGGCATCAATTCTGACGCCGGTATGGATATTGGCTTTTTCCAGATACTCCTTGAGCGCTTCGGTACGCTGTTCACTGAGTTCGAGGTTATGCTTTTCGGGTCCGTCAGGCGAAGCATAGCCATCAATCATAAGACGGCTGACTGTTACATCCGAATCTTTCTTTACCATATTCATTGAATTGAAAATCTTCTGCAATTCAATCGGATTGGTCATAAAATTCGGCTTGATTTCAGTCTTATCCAATTCGAAACAGAGGAAGGCTGAACCCTGCTCCTCGCGAACCTTCATACGTTTGTCGGCCGGCGGCAACAGATAAACCGGATAAAGATTGATGATCGGAACCTCATCTCCAGAAAGCGAAGCGATGATGACTTCGCTCTTATCCTTTGGATTGCTGCAGGCACATGTCTGCTTGCGCAGCTTCAGAACGGCATTGGCCATCCAGGGTTCGTACTTGACCGAGCGAAGATAGTCGAACGAAAGGTCAACGCCTTTGCGCTTACGCATGGCAACGGCATTGGGATATTCCTCGTAAAGGTATCGGTCGAAATAAATCTGCTGATTACGACTGTTGATGAATATTTCCGGGAAATGGATCTCATGATGGTTAACAGTGTCTTCCAATACCGGAATAACAACAATCGACTGCATGGGAGGTACATTCTCCTTGGCTGTTATCTGGAGCAGCACAACAACATTGTTGGCGGCTTTGGCCAAAACGGAATGTTCAATGGTCAGATCATATTCGTTGGGAACCAGCTCCTTTTTGGCACGTGCGAACGAAGGTAAAGCCACCGACATCAGTAAGACAGGCAGGATGATTCGTCCTAACCTGACCGCACCGCGTATCTCAGAGAGAAGTATATGGATCAAAGCACTCATGTTTCAAGTAAGGTTAGAATACATAGATAATACTTAAGGACATTCTCGACAAACCGAAATAATGATATACATCATTTTCTTTCAGAGTACCGCACACCTTACAATTATACTTTTTATAATCAATATAGGTATAACCGACTCCCAGTTCAGCTCCCAGATTCCAATGTCTGGCCAAAGCGTATTCGTAACCGGCACCGATACCGGCTCCCGCCAACCAGCCTTCATAGCGGTTGGGCTTCAAGCCTTTCAGTAATCCGAAGGGTAAATCATGGTTTCCTAAGTTGAACTCTCCTGCGTGCGCATACGGACCGAAAAAGAATCCGTTCATTATCTGACATGGCCATATCCGGTACTGAGCCTGAACCAGCCAGTGCTTGTGAACTTCATCTTCACTGCGTTTCCAGGGACGAAAACTTACTTCGACCTCTAAAGAAGTCTTCTTCGAATAAGGCATCTCAATGCCCAAATTAAGCATTCCGTCCAAATCAAAAAGAAGGTTGTTGCTAATGGCAACATTCTGAGCCTTCAACGGAAAAACAATGAACGAAAAGCAGAGAATACAACTTATTGCTATCCTATTCATTTCTCCTAAAGAAATAAATGTGTTTTAAATTATTTAAAATGAGAGTGTCTTACTATGGGTATTCCTTAAAGCTAAACTTCTCAATTCAAACAGGGATTTTCTCAGATTTTTTCGTTGCAAAGATAGGTATGTTTTTCATTTTTAAATGACTTCGCATCAAAAAAACTAAAAAAACAGAAAAAATGTATAAAAAAAACGACAAATTGAAATGTCCGTATTGCAAAAGTGCAGAATCATGACATCTTTACATAGAAAGTCTGTCCAGGCATAAAACCACACAAGTTTTGTTACGTTATTCGTATGTACCTCATTTTTACTGCCCTACGAGGAAGTTATTACTTCCCTACCAGAGAATATTTGCGAAACCGGCAAGAAGACAATTAAAACCAAGTATGAGAAACAAAACTCCACCCAAAAGACTTGGGAGGAGTTTTGTTTTCAGTAAACAGGCAGAGGCATCAGTCGCCCCACAATGCATTGCCGAAACCGTTGGAACGGTAAGTCTCGCTGCCGCCCTGAACGCTGGAGTCGATGCCGGCATTGTTGCTGACACTTTGAACGCCCTGTGAATTAGAGCAAATGCTATTAGCATTCTTTAGGGTCACAATGACGATTTCGGGAGTTTGATATGACTTTTTCATAACGGATATGTTTTGAATGTTATTAATCTTTTGAACAGTTTTTATCAAGAATTCGAGAACTGAGAATAATGCTCATGTATGTTGTGTGAGTAATAAAGTAATCATGAGTAATCAGTCAATAATCAAAGGGGATATAAAAATAAAAATTCTCAAGTTCTCTCCTTCTTGATAGAAACCAAAAAATACAGACTCAAATTTATTTAACCAGCAGCTTCCTGCCATTCCGGAAGTAGATACCGCCGGCAGTAGGCTCGCCTTCCAGCTGTCGGCCGTCCAGCGTGTACCAGGAACCGGGCTTGCGGTTCACAGTCAGGCTGTGGGTGTCAATCGACGTTGCCTCCTCGTCCTCCGTAAAGTTCATGACACTGGCATGAATCTGCTGCTCGGAGAACTCGATGTCGAAGTAGGCACGGCAAGCGCCGAAGCTCATATCGGCATTCGGCCAGAACAGTTTGTTGTTAAGACCTAGAAGGAGCTTGGTCTTATCGTTGGCGGTGAAGTTAACCGCTTTGAGATTGCCGACAAAACTGCCTCCCGTAAAATAAACCGGAATCGGAGTACTTACGATAGTCTCCTGTGAGAAAACAGGATTCTGCAGGTCGAAGGTTTCATCGTAGTCGTAAGCCTTGGCCCACTTGATCAGGTAAGGCTTGCCGGCCTCGATGGCCGAAACCTCGGTAAAGTAGAGGGCAAGGTCGCCGGTCTCCTTATTGAAGCCTGTCTGCACCAGACCTTCAGCCGGATCTGCATAGCGTACGCCCTTATCATCGTAGTATCCGGTAACGTCCAGCTCCATCACAACGGCACCTTCCAGAGGCGTACCGCTGAAGCTGACACCATCCTCCGTATCACCGTCCGTCACATCGAACGGCAGGCAGAGTGTGTTCCAGTCGCCATCCTTGTAAAGCGTACGGTTATTCAGCACAACCGTTGCAAACTCCAAGCCGGCCAGATCGTCCAGATCCTCCTGGTTCTCCAGCTCCAGTTCTGATGATTTGGTATTGATGACGATAAGATTGCTACCGCTCTTGTCGGTGCTGACGTTATCGTGATAGAAACCGCCGTCCATAACGATCTCCTTACCGTTAAAGCTGAAGCAGGCACCCTTTGGAGACTCGTTACGTGCAAAGTTGCAGTTGATAAGCGTCAGTGATCCTGATCCGCTAAGCGTGTATAAACCGCCGCCTTCCGTTCCGGCCACATTATCGGTAATGAGGCAGTCCTCGACGGTCAGATTGTAACCTTCGTGATAGATACCGGCACCGAAGCCCTGTTTATCGCCCGTAAGAACGTTGCCTGTTATCGTACACTTTGTGATGCGGGCGTTTTTAACACTCACACGGATACCTGCACCCTTGTTGAGCGATTCATTGCCCTTGACCTCGCCGCCTTCGATGCTGAAGGACTGGATTTCTTTGGCATAAATGCCTGCTCCGCCGCCTACAGCCGTATTGTTGCTGACCGAGCCGCCATACATAAAGAACGAAGCCGTTTTCTCGTTCATGATGCCGCCGCCGGTACCATAAATTGTTCCACCGCCTTCTTCACAGTGGTTGGCCGTAATATTGCCGCTGTACAGTTTCAGTGTTCCGTTATTGACAATGCCGCCGCCGTTGCCTTTGTTCCAACCGCCGGTAATGGCACCTTTCTGATCGGCACTGCTGTCCAGAATGGTCAGGTCAGCGTCCTTGTTTTCAACCAGCATCACATAACCGTTTTCCTGAGCGGAAGCGAGCCCGCGACTGATGGTGTGTCCGTTCAGATCGAGCACAACTGAACCGCTGACAACAAGCGCCGTTTCCTTTTCGCCTGCCAGATAGTCGGCCGTAAGGGCAACGCGGGATTTCGATGCCAAAGCATCCTGCAGTGCCACCCAGGTAGGATCGATGGTATAGACATGAACCTTGTTCCGGATAGAACCGGCATAATTGCCTTTGGCGTTTACAAAGACTATATAGTCGCCAACTTCGTTCATTTCGGCCACATCGGTATAATCATCCTTATCGGCATCCCACTTCTGATAGGTGAGTTCGTAATCGGCACCTTCGGCAAGGATCTTTTTATCGTCCTTAACATTCGCCTCAATGGCAATCGGCCGGGCAAGATAAGGATATTCATAATCAATATCGGCTTGCACCTTACCCTGCAGGTAGCAGGCCGTGCTGCCGAATACGAGCTTCCGGTAAATCTCACCGGCAGGAACCTCGGCGATTGCCTGGCTTGCGCCTTTTACATCTCCGTAGTTATTTATGTAATAGGTATCAGCGAAAGTCTTGGTTGCAACGCCACGGTTAAAAGTGGCAAAGTTTTTCGAGATATTGACGGTTCCGGCCATCAGGCAATGGTTATAATTGACAGAACCCTTTGCATAATTGATGAAGCCGCCGCATTTTTCGGTACCGTCCACGCCGTTGATCTCGCCGGCAAAGACGCAGTCCTGGAAGTTTACCTTACCGTTTTCGCTATGTCCCAGCAGACCGCCGATGCTGCCGTCGCCGGCTACCAGACAGTTGATGGTTACGCGGCTGGTACAGTCAACAAACTCGCAAGGAGTTGACTCGGCATCCGCATAGGCTGCAATACTGCCAATATATTTCCGGGTACTGGTAAGGGTGCCTTCCACAGTCAGGTTGCAGAAGGTAGCGCCTTTAACTACGCCGAACAGTCCGGCATATTCAGATGTACGGCTTATGTTGAAGGTAATGGTATTGGTGCCGCCATCGAAATAACCCTGAAAGCAATTGGTTTTGTCGCAGCCGACAACGGTTTCAAGCGGAGCTTCCGAAGAACCCAGATCGATGCTGGCGGTCAGCTTGTAATAAGCCTTCAGGCCTATGCCTTCGTTAATACGCTGGGTAAAAGTATCCCAATCCTCTGCGCTCGCAATTTCGTAAGGGGCACCTTCCGTACCGTTACCGTTTGCGAACGACGGCAGAAGCGCCTCCTCGGTTTCTGCCCAAGCCGTTACGGCTGTAAATACACTCGCGAGCAGCGAAACCGCTGCTACGCGAATGAAAGATTTACTTTGTTTCATTAGTTAGAACAATTTTACTTAAGAATGACAAATAATAATGTACCTTTTGTAAAGGAATCCGTCGGCAATTCCGTTTTCGAGCGCGAAGTTAGGGCCTTTTTGCGAAATTGTTTGTATTAGATTGCAAAATGGTGTCTTAATTCAAGCAATCGGCTGTTTCAATTTAACAATTTAAGACATTTTTTGTACAAATTTATGGTAATATCGGTTTTTTTTGCGTATCTTTGCGCCGAAATACAAAAGGACTATTTGATTTACTACAGTTTTTATGAAGGAATTACAATTCACAGCTGTTGTGATGCTTTCTCTGATGACCCTTGCCCTCATCCTGCTGCTGCCCGGGAAGGTTTCGCGCGACCGTGTGGCAAACCTTTCGCGCTGGCTGATGGCAAGCGGACTGGCTATTCTGGACATACAGTTTCTCATACAGTATATATTCGGATTCCGCGAAATCGGCGTAACGCAGGCGGTCTTTGTCAACCTGCTGTTCTTCATTCCCTGTGCAACCCTTATGTCGCTGTCCATACTGAATCTGCAGCGTCAGGGGAAACTGACCTTCTGGATGAAATGGACGGGACCTGTCACCTTTCTGACCGTTGTCACCATTCTTACAGTAGCCGAAGTCACCGACAAGAAATCGTTCGGCTCCGGATCATCCCATCTGCTTGTGGCCGAAATCATAGCGGGTGCCTTATATGGCATCATGCAGTTATACTACAGCTATCTGCATCTGAAGGAACTGTCGCGCATGGAGTACATTCTCAACAACTACTTCGACCATAGCAAGTCCCGCATTCTCTACTGGATAAAAGGCAGTTCCATCACCCTCTCGCTGCTGGCTATGGGCGCCCCCATTCTGATATTCAGCCAGAACTGGCTGCTGCGGATTTACTGCACCTTCCTGTTTATGGCTATCTTTGCCATGTGGTTCTGCTTTGTGCGTTACGTGATTTCGAGCGAGCTGAACCATGTGAATGAGGCAGAGCAAAGCGAGGAAGAGGAGGAAGCGGAAGAGAAAAAAGAGAAGCAGGACGGTCTGCGCACCAGCACATCCGGAAAGGCCGGACTACCTCCTACCGCCAAAATGAGGGCCGAAAAAGCCGCCAGACAATGGGCTGCCGGTGAAAGCTACCTCCGGCAGGGCATCACCAGCCCGGTAGCAGCGCAGGAGATGAACCTGCCGCGTTATCTGCTTACCGCCTGGGTGAAGGAATCCGGGTACAACTCGTTCTCGAACTGGGTAACCACCCTGCGCATCGAACGCGCCAAAAAGCTGATGCTCGAAAATCCGGACTGGTCGAACGAAACCATCGCCGACCTCTGCGGCATCAGCCGTTCGCACTTCCAGCGTGTGTTCAAGGAAGAAACGGGCCAGTCGCCTGCCGACTTTGTAAACTCGAAAACCAAAGCCCGTTAAAATCGCATTGAACCGGTTACAGAATAAAAAAATAACTCCACCCTGCTTTCAGAGTGGAGTTTTGTTTTACTGGATCATCACCTTCCTACCGTTCACGACGTAGAAGCCCTTGGGTAATTTCCTGCCGGAAGATGTTCCGGTTACGATTTTTCTGCCGCTGAAATCGTAGCAGACATCTGCCTGTTCCGTGATCTCAGTTTGGCTTAATCCGGACTGCGATTCTTCTTCGAAGGACAGACTCATGGCCCGTACCGATGTGTCGTCGTTGAGCGAAAAGAAGGCTCGGCAGGCACCGATGAAAGGATATTTCGGGTTCTCCGGATCGGACAAGTCGGGCTGCGGGAAGTACAGTTTGTTGCCGGTACCCAGCATAAGGACGTTCTGGTACACGGACTTGTAGTATGCTGCGGAGTATCGTCCCATAAACTTAACCTTGCCGTCTGCGCTTGTAAAGTCATTGAAACCGCTGACAATGTTAACACCCTCGAATACCGGCTCGACAATATCGCGGGTGGCAGGATTGGCAGCATCATAACCTTCGGCCTTGGCCCACCTGATGATGTACGGCGTGCCGGCAACGAGTTCCGTAACGGGATCGGCAAACATGAGTGTGAGAACACCGCCGCTGAAGCCGGCCGTACTGAGGGTTCTTGCTTCCGCACCGTCCAGCACGCTTCCGGCCAGAGTCAGGTTGAAAGGCAGACAGATGGTATTCCAGTCGCCATCCTTGTAGAGGGTGCGGCCGGCGAGCCTGACATTGCCTGTTCGCTGGTCGTTCTTCTGTATCAGGCTGGTGTTGGCTTCATCATTGCCGATAACCAGCGTGCTGATGCTGAACACCTTGGATCCGTACACCTGCGAACCTCCGCTTCTGCTTGTCCAAAGCGTAAGCTCGATATTGCCCACCTGCCAGGGAATATAGGAGAACGACAGACTGACGGTCTCCCCTGCCGGTATCCGGACATTCAGGCCAACAACCGGGGTGCCGTTGACACGCAGTACCAGATCGCCCGAATAGTTGCCGGCACCTCCGGTGACGGAGGCGGTAAACGTATGCTCCGAACCCGTCAGGCCAGTGCCCGAAACATCGCTGAACTCAACACTTGCAGGCTTGAGGTTGGCCGGAATGGGGACACTGACGGTCAAATTGTTGCCGCTGATGGTGACAGTCAGTTTGTAGGCATCGCCATCGTAACACTCCTGCCAGGCAACGGGCGTTGCACTGTAGGGCCGGCTCATTACCTTTATATAATAGGTACCTTCGGTCACCGAATCCGGGATGCTGAAATCGCTGAACGTTCCGCCTATGGTCTGGTTCCAGGTCTTCGTCTGATTCCCGACACTGTCCAACGTCTGCACCGTTTTGCCGCTGCCGTCCAGCAACTGCACGGCTACGTCGAAGGCACGGCTGCCATAGAAGTAGTTATAAACAAGGTAGTAGAGGCTGATGCCGGAGAAGGCTTCTGTCTCGCTGTCGCGTGTGTACGTTTTGCTTGTCAGATATTTATCTTCGCCGCCCAGGTGCAGTCCTTCCAGCGAAAGACAGTAATCCCGCGTGCCGTCCGCAGGCTTTTGGATACCGATAACGGCATCCTGATTGAAACTGAAACCGTCGAGCACAGATGCACCACTGTAGCCATGCACGTAAGGATCGAGCACCGAGAGCAGGAAATATCCGTCGTTCTTGCCGCCCCAACCCCAGTTGATGTGGAAATAGTCGGCATCGTCGTAATTATAGCCGTCGCAGATAAACGAATGTCCGCCTCCGCTGCACTGTCCGCCGTATGCCACAGGCCGGCTTGCGGCCAGCTCGCCATAAATCAGGTCCACCCAATCGGTGTAACTGTAGTTTTTCCGATAGCAATGGCGTACGCCGCCGTCGTAGCCGAAGCAGGTCTTCAGTGCATAGGGAATCGCCTCACTATAGGCCGAAGATCCTCCGTTGGCGCTCAGACCGTATTCCATCTGGAGCGATACGCCGCAGTATTGCATCAGTCGGGCCACTGCGCTCTTCGCATCATCGGCCGATGATGCGCCATAGGTGGTGGTCATATCGGCCCAGCTGAAGGTGGTGGCATCGAGCCCGCCGACATTCAGACTGACGGTTTCCATAGCCTGATTCATCGTTGAGGTGGTATATCCCGGGATGTCCGTGCTGGCAGCAGCGAAACCGTTCTGAGCATAGTGATAATACATCAGCTGCGCCATTGTGGTTGCCACGCAACCGGTCACAGCCCGCTCCCCACCGATTTCGGGACAAAGGTTGTTATACGGTGCGCCCTGATTCCACTTTGTCTGGACCAGCGGAGCAACGGCTGCTTTACCTGCCCTTCTTGCCCGATGCGCCGGATCGGTCGGATCCGTCCCGTTGGCCTGCAGCCACGCAATCTGGTAGGCGTAACCCTGCAGCCACTCGCTCATGTTAGCAGGCAGACTGTCGGGATTGATACTGCCGCTATCGCCGTAACCGAGAATGGGCGTAGTCTGGTCGTCGTTGCTCACTATGACAAAGCCGCCGTCATCGCCGATGTTGAAGACATACAGTCCGCTCACCTGGCCTGCCGGCACAACGGTATTGCCCAGCGCCGCCGAACGTCGGGTATGCTGACCCGACACGAACTGTTGGGCCCATTCCAGAGCCTGTTGCTCGGAAACTTCCTCTGCCCACAAAAACGTCAGGCTGCAAACTGAAAAAATACTGAATAATAATCGCTTGTTCATAACAGATTCCGTTTATTCTTGGTTGCTTTATTTTCTTACTCGGATATATTTTCCTTAGTGCACGACAATCTTTCGGCCTCCGTGAATATACAGACCGCGGGTATTGGGCTGTCTGTAGGACTTTCGGCCGTCAAGACTGTACCACGCCCACGCTTGGTTTTTCGGCCATACCGGTAAGTGTGGCCACAAACTTATCGAAGAGGCCTGCACTCTGCTCCAGCATCTTGCGCTGGCCGGCATAGTACGTTGACCAGGCACTTTGACTCTTGGCGGTATCGGGAAGAAGATTGGGAGCCATTACGTGGATGTCGGAAACCACAGCGATGCGTGTCTGTGCTGATACGCACTGGCACATTATGAATACTGCTGACACCACAGTGAGTATTCGGAGAATTTTGGTTTTCATAAATACAGATATGCTACTTACAGACGTAAAAAAATGATTTTAAAAAAAGCTTATACTTACAATCAATAGTTTAATTATGTGCAAAGATATGATAAATTTCCGATACTTTGCCATTCTTTTTTCAAAAAGTAACAAACAGACCTGTAATCTGTTACAATTCACGGAAAAAATGCTTAAATTGCTTTAAGAAGATAACAAAATGACCCTGCGGGCTAACCAGGTCTGATAAAGACTGCGGGTTGCCAGATAGGCAATAAAGCAAAGCCACAGATGATGATTGGACGGAAGAGGAAGCGGTAGCCACCACAGTCCGAAGAAGACAAGAGCCGAAAGCAACAGGGTGTACATCATGAGGCGAGTGGCGGTTGCACCGATAAAGATGCCATCCCACATAAATGCAGCAAAACCTGCCACCGGCACCGCAAACGACCAGGGCAGATAAGTCCGGGCGGCACGGGTCACCTCAGCATCGTCGGTAAGAATCCGCAGAAGGAGGTCGGCACCCGTCACATAAAGCAAGGTGAAAACCAGCGTAATACCCGAAGCCCATAGGAAAAGCAGCCTGACACAGCGCTGCAGCTGTACCCGTGCCAGCAATCCGGAAGCCCGGATTCCGGATTGGGCAGCCTGCTGCCGCTCGGTCTGCTCCATGCCGACATACTTGCCGACCAGCGCTTCGCCTGCCAACGAGAACGCATCGGAAAAATAAGAGAAAATCAGGAACAGCTGAATGAGCAGCGTATTGACCGCCAAAAGCAAATCGCCCTGACGGGCACCAAAAGAGGTGAAAGCGGTGGTGACCGCTATGAGGCACACCATACGCAGGAAGATGTCGCGGTTGACCGTGAAGAACGCACTCCACCCTACCTGATGTACAACCGGTGATGCGTCGGACTCAGCATGCAGCCGCGAACGGCTTACCAGCACCAAGGCTGCCGCCAGACCGGCATACTGCGAAATGACCGTTCCCAACGCCACACCTTCGACCCCCATTCCTGCCACGAACACCAGCAGCGCCGAGAGCACAATGTTCAGCAGATTCTGCCCGATGGCAATATACATGGGGAAACGCGCATTCTGCATTCCGACAAACCATCCGCTCATGGCAAACAGAGCCAACACGGCAGGTGCCGCCCAGATGCGGATGCGATAATAGGCCACAGCCAAAGACCACACCTCGTCGGTTGGCGCAATAATAAGATGCGCTATCCACTCGATGGGCCGCTGCAAGACAAAGATTCCCAGACTGCAGACCAACGCCACCAGCAGGCCCATCCGCAGCACACGTCGCTCACCCCTGCCATCCTGACGTCCGAAAGCCTGTGCCGTCAGACCGCTGCTGCCCATCCGCAAAAAGTTGAAGAGCCAGTAAACCATGTTGAAGATCAGTCCGCCCACCGAAATGGCTCCGATGACGGCCGCTCCCAGATTGGCATCGGCATAGAAAGGTGAAGCCGACATGTGGCCGACTATCGACAAATCGACAATACCCAGCAACGGCACTGTGATGTTAGTGACGATGCCGGGTATGGCTATACGTAAAATATCGCGATTCAAAAGACAGAATTATTACAGGGAATGACGTTCCCGATTAACGGAGCGACTTCTGGAAACGCTCCAGGAAGAGATCGCACTCCTTCTGACCGATGCACAGCGGAGGCAGGATTCGCAGGGTATTGGTACCGGCTGCACCCGTAAACACATGCTGCTCGTACAGCAGACGGTTACGCACTTCCTTGTAAGGGTACTCGAACTCGATGCCGATCATCAGACCGCGTCCGCGCAGTTCCTTCAAGCCCGGAATGTCCATGCTCTTCAAGCCGTTCATCAGGTACTCGCCCTGCTTGGCAGCGTTCTCGACCAGATGCTCCTCCTGGATTACATCGAGCACGGTGCAAGCCAGCGCACAACCCAGATGATTGCCGCCGAAGGTGGTTCCCAACTGACCGTAAACCGGCTGGAACTTAGGCGAAATGAGCACACCGGCAAACGGATAGCCGTTGGCGATACCTTTGGCCATAGTGATCAGGTCCGGACGGATGCCGTACCACTGATGGGCAAAGAACTTACCCGAACGGCCGTACCCGGACTGGATCTCGTCGAGAATCAGCACAACGCCGGTCTCCTCGGTCACCTTGCGGAGTTCCTGCATGAAGCCCGTAGTGGGCACATGAATACCGCCGACGCCCGAAATACCCTCGATGAT
>JAGBQS010000121.1 GCA_017632695.1 Bacteroidales bacterium | reverse complement strand
TACAGCAACACTTATGAAGCCGAGAGCAGAGTTAAGCTTGCTTAAACTATGCCGAGGCAAGGAAGTGAGGGTGTTTTGAAAACACCAACGTTCTAACGATAAGGCCGGTAGAACAAGTTCACCGGACCAACCATTGAAAGCCGAAAGGCTTTCCATAGTAAGGCCGGTATAGCGCAAGGGCTCCACCTCTTACCATTCCGAACAGAGAAGTTAAACCTTGCTACGCCGATGGTACTGCCAACGCGGGAGAGTAGGAAGCGGCCACCTTACAAGAGGAGTTCTGGATTCAGGACTCCTCTTTTTTTTAAGCCGCATCCAACGGAAACTAGACGTTGGGCGGCCACCTTACAAAAAGGACTCCATTTGGGGTCCTTTTTTTGTGGCTGCTTCCAACATTGCTAAGATGTTGTGCGGCCACCTTACAGGAGGAGTTCTGGATTCAGGACTACTCTTTTTTATGCTGTATCCAACGTAAATTTGACTTTGGGCGGCTTTCGCTGATTCGTCGGCGAGCAGGTCCGAATCATTATTCCAGACCAAGAATTTTGCAGACGAGCGGCATCAGGTCATGTTTCACAATCTTGTCATTCAGGCGGTGTTCGCCTTCGAAGATCTGAAAATGTTCCCGTCCGTAGTTTTTGATGAAATCATCCTGTGTGTGTACGGTCTGGTCATTACGTCCAAAAAGACCGTAAACCAATTCTTTTTCTTCGGCCGTAATGTTTTTGAACGTCAGATTCTTTTCAATCTCCTTGAATTCGGCAATCATCTGCTTGTCAACCTTGAAGATCTTGGCTCCGTCTTCACGTTTATTCAGAAATTCCACGTTTCCAAGTCCTCGGAACGTGAGCAGTCGGGCCATGTGAAACGAAGGATTAATCAGAATCCGTTTATATCCATGCTGTAATTCTGCATACATTCCACCCATGCTGGTACCGATGATCAGGTCCGGCTTTTCCTGTCCGATAAAGTCCGTCAGAAAGGAAACGGCTTCTTTAGGGCTGACGGGAATGTCAGGACTTACAACACGTACATCCTTTTCATAAAGATAGTTGCGCATATTAGTGGCAGTGCCAGTTGATCCGGCTGAAGAAAAGCCGTGCAGATACAGAATTTTTTTCATCTTTCCGGTTAAAAATACAAATTGAAAATTACATTCAGGTGCAAAGATGAATAATTATCGCGACATTTGCAAGAAAAAAAGGAGAAAATACGAAACGAGTCGTAAAAAAATACTAATTTTGCGGAAGTAATTCATCATAATCCGGTAAATATGAAAGTTGTAGATTTCTCAAAGACCAATTCCATTGTCAACAAGTTCCTTTCTGAGATGCGCGATGTAAACATTCAGAACGACAGAATGCGTTTCCGTAAGAATATAGAGCGGATTGGACAGATTATCGCCTACGAAATCAGTAAGCAACTGAATTACGAGCATGTTGATGTTACGACTCCGCTTGGCGTTGCCGATTGCAACGTTCCAGACGAGCAGATCGTAGTAGCAGCTATTCTGCGTGCTGCCTTGCCTTTGCATCAGGGAGTGCTGGATTATTTTGATGATGCCGAGAACGCTTTTGTTTCGGCTTACCGGAAGTACGACGAAGATTTCAACTTCGATATTCATATTGAGTACATCGCTTCACCTACGCTCGACGGCAAGACCCTGATTCTGTGCGATCCGATGCTGGCAACCGGAGGTTCCATGCAGCTGGCCTACGAGGCGCTGCTGACCAAGGGAACTCCCAACAAAGTTCATGTCGTATCGATCATAGCATCGCAGGAAGCCATTGAGTATCTGGAAGAGAATATGCCGGAAGAGACCACATTGTGGGTCGGCGCCGTTGACAGCTACCTGAACCAGCACAAGTATATTGTTCCGGGTTTGGGCGATGCCGGCGATCTGGCATTCGGCGAAAAGGAATAACAGCCGGGAGGCTGCCCTGTATCGGTTACAGGGGGATTCTGATTCAGCATACAATTTTTAGTTTTTTAGGTATTGTAGTTATGACTTTTTTTGACTTTAGACCCAAACTCGTTTCCTGTCTGAAGGGATACAACATGCAGAAGTTCAGTCAGGATGCGATGGCTGGTCTGATTACAGGTATTGTGGCATTGCCTTTGGCCATTGCCTTCGGTATTGCAAGCGGTGTTTCACCCGAGAAGGGTATCATCACCGCTATTGTGGCCGGTTTCATTATTTCGCTGCTGGGCGGTTCGAAGGTTCAGATCGGCGGTCCAACCGGCGCATTCATCGTAATTATTTACAGCATTGTCACCAACCCCGCCTATGGCGAGGAGGGACTGCTGATTGCTACCCTGTTGGCGGGCGTTCTGCTTATCCTGATGGGTGTTTTCAAGATGGGATCGGTCATCAAGTTCATTCCTTATCCGATCATCATCGGTTTCACGGCAGGTATTGCAGTAACCATCTTTACCACACAGATGGGCGATGTGTTCGGATTGAAGCAGGAAGTGTTCGATTCGGCTACCGGAGCACCGATACTCGATCCGGAAACGGGCGAGAAACTGTTGGCGCCCCTGAAGACCCCTGGTGACTTTATCGGCAAATGGATCTGTTACTTTGAGCATTTCCAGTATTTTAATCTGTGGAACTTTGCAGTAGCGCTGCTGAGTGTGCTCACCATTATTTTCTCGCCCAAACTCTTCAAGTCGGTGCCCGGCCTGAACAAGATTCCGGGTTCGCTCTATGCCATTGTGTTCATCACGCTCATTGTGCTGCTGATGAAGGAATATGGCGGTATCACAGGCATCGATACCATCGGCGACCGCTTCACCATTCAGGGTAAACTGCCCAAGCCGATCGTGCCCGATATCACCTTCGACATGATCCGCAACCTGATTCCCGTTGCCTTCACGATTGCCATTCTGGGCGCCATCGAGTCGTTGCTCAGTGCAGCTGTGGCTGACGGTGTGATCGGCGATCAGCATAATTCGAACACCGAACTGATTGCGCAGGGTGTTGCCAACATGGCCTCTCCGCTGTTTGGCGGTATTCCTGCCACAGGAGCCATCGCCCGTACAATGACCAACTTCAACAACGGCGGTCGTACGCCAGTAGCCGGTATCATCCATGCCGTAGTGCTGCTGCTCATCCTGATTGTTCTGATGCCCTTGGCCAACTATATTCCTATGGCCTGTCTGGCAGGCGTGCTGGTTATCGTTTCCTACAACATGTCGGGCTGGCGTACATTCCGCGCCATGCTGAAGAACCCCAAGAGCGATGTATCGGTTCTTCTGGTAACCTTCTTCCTGACCATTATCTTCGACCTTACCGTAGCCATCGAGTTCGGTATCGTCCTGGCCTGCCTGCTTCTGATCCGTCGCATTGCCAGCGTCGGTCACATCACCTTGCAGGAGAATGAGATCGATGCCAATAACGATACCGAAGTCACCACTCACGAGGAAGCCTTGCAGATTCCCGAGGGCGTACAGGTTTATGAGATCGACGGTCCTTTCTTCTTCGGTATTGCCAACAAGTTCGAGGAGCTTTCGGCCAATATGCTCGAGGTTCCGATGGTACGAATCATCCGTATGCGTAAGGTGCCGTTTGTCGATGCCACCGGTTTGCATAACCTGGAGGTATTCATCCACAAGAGCCATCAGCAGGGTATTCATGTGGTGCTGAGCGGTGTGCGGCCTGAGGTATTGGCAGTAATCCGCAAATCCAGCCTTTACGGCGAGGTAGGCGAGAAGAATATCTTCGACCATATCAACGGAGCCATGGCACGAGCCCAGGAAGTAGTTGCGCATCCGCACATCCATCATCGGGTACACAGTAACAAATAAAACAGGCTTCAAATGATTGAGATTCGCGAAATCGGAAGAAGTCGGAAAGACCTTAAGAAATTCGTTCAGTTTGCCATCGGGCTTTATCGGGGTTGCGACTGTTATGTGCCGCCCATGATAGAGAGTGAGATCGATATATTGGACGAAAAGGTCAATCCTGCCTTCGATTTCTGCGAATCCGTTTATTATATGGCTTTCCGCGACGGGAAGCCCGTGGGACGTATTGCCGGATTCATCAACCGGAGCGCCAACCGGAAGTTCAATGAAGGTCAGTGCCGTTTCGGTTTTGTGGATTTTATCGATGATCCGGAAGTCAGCCGCCGGCTGCTCGATACCGTTTCCGAATGGGGCCGACGCAAGGGGATGGACTGCCTGATGGGGCCGATGGGAATGACCGACCTCGATTACGAAGGTTGCCTGACCGAAGGCTTCGATCAGCTGACCACCAGCCAGACCATTTATAATTATCCTTATTATCCGAAGCACTTTGAGGCCTACGGACTTCAGGCCGATATCCGCGCCAACGAGTACAGGATGCGTGTGCCGGATGCCGTTCCGGAAAAGTACACCCGCATCTCCGAAATTGTGGCCAAGCGGTTGGGATTGCGGGTTATTGCCGACACCGATTCGAAACACATCGTCAAGACCTGGGGTCACAAGATTTTCCAGTTGCTGAACGAAGCGTATGCGCCCCTGTACGGATTTACCGAACTGACCCCACGCCAGATCGAATATTACATCAACCTGTGGTTGCCGCAGGTCCGTCTGGATCTGGTCCGCCTGGTAATCGATCAGGATGACCGTCTGGTAGCGTTCGGCATCTGCTGCCCGTCGTTATCGCGGGCACAGCAGAAGGCCAGGGGTCGGATGTGGCCGTTCGGATGGATTCATCTGGCCAAAGCCATGTACTTCAAGGGCGGCACCGATACGCTCGATCTCTTGCTGGTTGCCGTCCGTCCGGAGTATCAGGGCAAGGGAGTCAATGCGCTTCTTTTCCCCGAAATCATCAGGGAAGCCATCCGGAGCGGCTTCAAGTGGGCCGAAAGCAATCCGGAACTCGAAACCAATGCCCGTGTCCAGGAAATGTGGAAGGATTTCAATCCGGTTTGCCACAAGCGCCGATGCATTTATAAGCAATCTATCGCAAAGTAATAATTCAAATCACCAGATTCTTCGGAACACATAAACAAAAATGCCACTCGGACAATTCCGGGTGGCATTTGTTCTGTATCAGGAGTCTGTTACTTCACCAGCAGCTTGCGGCCTTTGGTGATGTAGATGCCGTTATCCGTTGAGCCGGAAACTTGCTGACCCTGCAGGTTGTAGAAAGTCTTGTTGGCTTCGGCATCGGAGGTGATAGTCTCCAAGCCGGTGGCAGGATTACCGCTATAGACGTAAGCCGTACCCTGATTCTTGGCACCCAATGTGGTCGGGATAGCCGTATAAGAGCCGTTGGCCTCATAGTAAGCCTTGAAGACGTACTTGGTGCCCGAAGCCGAAGTCGGGAACGACGAAGCAAACTGGGTCAGAGTGCCGCCCACAATATATTCTTCGGTCGTGCCTGCAGCAATAGAAGCAGGGCAGATCACAACGCCGGTAGGTGAGCTTGCGTAGGCATTCTTCATGATCTGAATCTTGATGTTGCCGTTAAAGGCACCGCCGTTGTTCTTGATCTTCAGCTTGAACTGAGCGTAATAGCCGATGAACAGCGAGTCGCCGTAAGAGTTGTTTGAAGCAACCGTCGGAGTGGCAGCCAGGGCGATGTCGACTTCCTGATTTTCACCGTCTACCAGGAAAGTGGTCGACGAATTGGCAACCAGAGTCAGGTCCTCATCCGGATCATCGTCAACATTGGTCAGATAGTAGTAAAGGGCAGCCTTCCAGGTTCCTGCATAGGTGAAGGATTGGCTTGGGAAGGTAACCGTCGTTTCTTCGCCGGCAGCCAGCTTAACCGATTTCTGAGATTTCAGACGGGTCTTTTTGTTGTCTGGCGAGGTGAGCAGCAGAGACAGTTTGCCAACGAAGGTTTCGCCGGACTGGTTCTTAATCTTGCAGGAAAGCTGTTTGGATTCACCCTGACTGATTGTTGCATTCGCATAATTGCAGTCCGAAACAGCAAGGCTTGCAGAGATGTCCTCTTTGCTGAAAGTGGCGGTTCCGTTCGAAACCTGGCAGTTCCAGTAGCTGCGCTCACCGGCAAGGAAGTGGATCAGGGCCACACTGTCGGCATAGGCGCCGGACAGAGGCTGGAAAGACAGATAAACCTTATACGAGCCGTCGGCCAGATTCTCAGGAACAATTGCAGAAACGCCTTCCGGGAAGTTAAAGCCATAAACGCCTTCGTCGCTCCAGCCTGGGAACGGGTCTTCTTCGGGGAATGTAAAGGTAAAGGTTCCTTCTTCGTCCGTGTAGAGGACGATAGAATTATACTTCACCTGACCGTCCTGAACAAAAGCAATACCTACAGATCCGATCTGATCATTGGCCGAATAGTTGTATACAGACTTGCTGGTAGTCAGCGTGATCTTCGAACCCAGTCTGGCCGAACTTTCGGAAATTCCGAAAGAACCGCCGTCAATGCCGCAGAGGGTGGTGTAAAAACGGCCGTTCTTAACCTGATCCTTTGGAGCCAGGTTGACCAACATGTTCTGGGAATAGCTGAATCCGTCCTGATTGAGATTTGCTCCGGTTCCGGCACCTTCGGCATTAAGAACAGTAACATCGAAGTATCCGTTGTATCTGCCGCCCCATCCCCAGTTTACATGGTAAAGGCCTTCCTCGTCAATGCCGTCCAGGACAAAGGCATGACCACCGTCGCTCTCGTCCGATCCGGCGAACATGACGGGACGTCCGTTGTTCAGTTCGTGAATCAGCACTTCATTCCATTCGTCGTAGGAGTACAGCGAGCGCAAAAGAACGTGCGACAGTTCGTCGTAGCCGAAGTATCCAACCAGACCGTCCCTCATTTCCAAATAATTTGCGCCCGATCCGCTGGGGTCGTATTCCATATTAGTGGCAACGCCCAGGTGATAGCTTAATTTGGCCACTTCGGCTTTCTGCCTGGTACTGATGTAATTGTCGACAGAGTCGAACATCAGGCTATAGTCGTAAGTCTGCTTCGCAAAGTTTACGGTAAGTGTCGTGCTCGTACCTTTCAGATCGAAGGTGTAAGTATGCGAGCCGGTTCCTGCCGAAGGATATTTCCAGAAATAGAGGCATTGTGCGGCAGCCGTTGCAACGCATCCTACCGGGCAGGCAGAGCCGTTAACGGAAGGGCACTGGTCGTTGAATGGGGACGACTGGTTCCACTGGATACGCTTCAGGATAGGCTGGATGGGTGTATAGGTTGCACTTTTCTGAGCGGAGGTCAGGGCATATTCCGGATGCAGCTCCAGGAACTCGGCTGCTTCGGCAATAAAGTCAAGCCAGCTTTGTATGTTGTCCGGCAGTTCTTCCTCCGAGCTGACGGTTCCGGTTGTATTGTAGCCGATAACGGGGCGCATGTAGTCCGAACCGCTGACAACGGCAAATCCCTGGCCGTCCTCTTTATTAAAAATATAATAAGGTACAAAACGGGATGCTTCGGTGGTTCCGAAGGCGGGAGCTTTGGCCTCAGAGTTCAAAAGTGTCGCATTGCCAAGCAGCTTGCCGGCAATGGCGGCTGCGTCCGAGTAGGAACGCTGTTCAGCCTTCAGACCTGCAAAGCTGATTGAAAGAGCCAGCAAGAGAGACAGGCGAAGAGTTAGAGCTTTCTTCATAAACAGTTAAATGTTAGATATATTATATGTATAATCAAGGAGCAAAAATAGGCATAATCCCCGAAAAGACCAAATTTTTAGCAGTTTTTCGCAGCAAAAAAATCCGATTTTCCTATAAATTATCTATCTTTGCTCCATGATTATGGCATAAATATGTTTTTTTATCCGATATGAACAGATTTCTGAATGCAAACGAGATGGGAGTCCGGATAGGCGAAGTGCTCCGCCGGCGCGGTCTTACCATGGCAACCGCCGAAAGCTGTACGGGAGGCACCATTGCCTCGATGGTCACAGCCATAGCCGGTTCGTCCGATTACTTCAAGGGCGGCATCGTCAGCTATGCCGTAAGCGTAAAGCAGCAGGTGCTGGGAGTGGAACTGCACGATGGGGTGGTGAGTCAGGATACCGCCCTGCAGATGGCGCAGGGAGCCGCCCGGGTGTGCGGAGCCGACTGTGCTGTAGCCACAACGGGAGTGGCGGGCCCGGGTCCTTCGGAGGGCAAGCCGCAGGGAACCGTCTGCATCGGGGCCGTCTGGCGGAAGTCCGACGGACAGCAGGTCCAAACCGCC
>JAGBQS010000120.1 GCA_017632695.1 Bacteroidales bacterium | reverse complement strand
GAAATTGACGTGTTTTTGACTCCGAACAGCCCCCGTTTACCCCGTTTTTGAAAGGCACAACTGACAAAAACAATCGGTTACACAATAAAAACCGGCAGTTTCTCGCCCCTTGCCGGCAGATTTTTTTTGTTTTACTGCCCTACTGGGGAAAAATTGTTAGCCTTAAGGAGAAAAAATGTTAGCCTTAAGGAGAAAAGGATTCCGGCTTAAGGCTAACATGGTAAAGATCCCGATTCAAGTTTAACATGTGTGGAGTTATCAGGCATCCAACCTGTGGCGTTAACGGACAATAGCTTTTGCTGTTAACAGACTATAGTTTTACTGAGTATCCGCCAGCAGAGGTAACGTCCGTTAACTTCCGCTATCTCCCATTAACTTCCGCTAACTCCTAACAGCCTCTAACAAGCAAGGCTTGCGAAGTTGAATTACTTTATCAGAATCTTCTTACCATTATATATATATATACCGTGCGACGGATGAGCCACCTGCTGGCCTTGCAGGTTGTAATACTTGCCATCGGCAGCCGATTCGTCGGCACCGATCGTAGCGATATCCTCTTCGGCACCCACGAGGTAAGCGCCCTTCAGATTGAGCGACTGGTTCCAATCGACTTTCAGCACATGGAGATGCACGAAGTTGTCATTGCGGGTCTCGCCCTGATAAGTCAGCATCGTCCGGAACATATCAAGCGGCACAACGATAGCATTCAGATCGGAATCCCAATACGGATCGTTGGAATTGAACGAAACGGTAATCTGTTTCCATGAACCATGCGGAACCAGACGGTTCACCAGAATACGCAGACCGTTACCCGAACCGCGCAGCACCAGTTTCTCATATTGGCTGACATCGGCAAACTGGTTATGGTCGACATTCACGAATCCGGCGACAGCCGTACCGCCCGAAACCTGACGGTTCATATTCCAGTCGACATTCACAGACTTGTCGAGAGGCTGGGCATCAGCATCCGTACCGTCCCATTCATGGAACATCGAAGCAGCCAGTTCAACCCATCCGTCGGGCATTTCGAAGTCATCGATGTCAACAAAGCTGATGATACTTTGCAGCACCTTACCGCTTCGCCAGGGGAAATACTGGGTCAGGAGACGGTTCCGCTCCGTCTGATAATGTCCATCCACCGTATAAAGTTCTCCCTTTGTCGTATAAGGGTGCACATCCCTCCGGTAATCGCCCCAACGGGCAGCCTCGTCGTACAGGGCAGTCTCGATATTATGATACAGACTGTCCCATACCTGCACCACCGATTCTTCGCCCAGCAGACCGTCATCGGCCAATAGCTGCTTGGCACGACGCAGATACTGCCGTTTGAACTGAGCGTTTGTCAGCAGATTGTGGAAGATGCCGGTAGGATATTCGCTACCGTTGTTCTTGGTAAGCACATTCTCGTCCACATTGTCGAGAATCAGCTCCGAATCCCAGCAGAGGAAGCGGAAGCCCTCGCTGTCAAGTCCGCGACGGCGGATGGCATACCAGTTATGATGATCCCAGTCCGTATTGCCCCCATACTGGTTAATGAGCATATAGTCGATGAAGCCTTCAATGTCGAGCAGCGAGTCCAACTGTTCGTAAGCCTCCTCGTCCGAAGCCCTGGCTGCCGTTTTCACCATCAGGTTCCACGCCTCCATATCACCCTCCGAAGCCTCAAGGTGGTTGCCGCCATCCTCCTCTATCTTAATGACATCGATATCGGATTTCTTACCGCCCAGATGATCCTTTCCGAACTGATCGTCCACGCGCTCGGCAATATTATAAAGACCCCAATACATACCGTTCAGGAACAGGTGGACATAAAGTGCATTCACGCTGGTGTGTCCCATCTTCCGCTGCATGCGGCGAGCCCACACGTCGCGGGTATACTGCGCTTTCTGCCGGTTCGATTCCATCCAGTGCTGCCAGGCATTGCCGAAGTGGCAGCGAAGCACGAGCTGGTCGAACTTATCCGGTTCATCCTCGCCGAAAAGCGGATACTTGAGCGACTTGGGGCCATAAGCCTCCTTGAAAACCAGACGGAAAGAGTGTTTCGGATTCTTCTCGGCCAAACGTCCGTGACCGCCGTGCAGACGCAAGCCGCAGGTAGTCGAAAGGTCGTGATTCTGTTCGCCGCCCATCAGTTCGATGCTGGCAGGACGGGTCCACCCGTGACCGGTAGCATCGCCAACCGGAGGACCCGTAAAGATATAGATACCGCCGGTTTCCTCGTTGTTCTCATGACCGAACAGATTGTCGCGGTCGGTTACGATACTCAGCACGGGTATCGACTTCAACCCCTCACGGATCTTCGGCGCCAACGTGGCATTCTTGGTCATTTCGGGGTCCATGCCGTAATCCGCCTTGGCAATACCGCTCATCTGGATATAACTGCCCCACTCGCTGGGATAGCCTTCGGGGGAATCGCTCTGATTCAGCACATCGTCAACAAACAGATAGGTAGCCGTCGCAATATCGGTCATCTGATCCTCGCCCGCAAAGGCAGCCGCCCTCACGATGGTGTTATTGCCGATGTAAAGGGGCTCGGAATACGCAGGGCTGGCAGACGTCGGCGTACTGCTGTCGAGCGTGTATCGGATTGTCCAGTCCACCGGATTCTCATTATCCTCCACCGTAAGCGACAGTTGGAAAGGAGCATCGCAAAAGCCATGCGGCTGGCTAAACGCAATGCGCTGGGCCATAACACAAACCGTTGCCATCCCGGCAAGTACCACACACAACAAATGTTTCATCTCTTGTTTCATTGTATTCTTTTTTATGTAAGGCAATATTATACTACAGGTAATATGCTGACGTTCACGCCTCCGTCACTGTCAAAGGCAGGTACAAAGGGATGTTTTCGGGCGCGAAAGTACGTCTTTTTTCTGATTTATCCAAAAAACATGTCTATAAAAGTAGTATAATCAGCAAAAAATGAAGTTTTAAACAGCCGTTTGCTCTGATTATCCGTCAAAAATTTGGAAGGTAAATAATAATTCCATACCTTTGCAGCAACTGAAAACACTTGTTTTAAAACATATTACAGAACATTTATAATCCCAGTAAAAAATGAAAAGGTTTATTCTCATGGCAGTAGCCGCCACAATGACTATAGGTACTATTCAGGCACAGAGTGACGAACCCAGGCACGAAGTTGCAGTAAGCATCGGTGCCTGGTCGAACTCAGACATCATCGACGGTTTCGAAGAACTGGGCTCCGCAATGGTAGGCGTTAAAACCAAGAACAGCGAGTTTACCGGTCCTATCTCGGCCGAGTATTTCTATCACTTCAAGCCCTGGCTCGGAGTAGGCGGTATTGCGGTATACGGCCAAAGCACCGAAGATTTTTATTTCCCCGGCTCGGGCAGCAAGGACGGCGAGTTCCGCAACACATACGTTACGCTGATGCCTGGCGTGAAGTTCGATTATCTGCGAAAGAAACATTTCGGCATGTACTCGAAACTGGCTTTCGGCGCCACACTCCGTACGGAGAAAACCGACTACAGCGCCAGTGGAGGCAAAGATGACAGCGACACGGAAGTTCATGTAAACTGGCAGGTATCGCTTCTGGGCATCGAGGCCGGCGGCATTCACATGCGCGGTTTTGCCGAATTGGGCACAGGCGAACAGGGCATATTCGTGGTGGGTGCCCGTTACCGGTTCTGATTTCCTCTCATTCCTAAATATCATACACCATTATGAAAACTGCAAAACGTTTATGGATCCTGACCGTTACGGCCATGGTTTCGCTGACCGCCTTGGCCGATAACAACTACACGGTTCGAAAAATATCGAACCCTGAATGCGGCGAACGCATGGTTGACGGCCTTGTAGCAGGCGGCGACCGTGAGAACAGCTATACCTGGCGGCTTGCCATGCGAGGTGACGAAATCTACATCTCCACCACCCGCAACATTGCCAGTGCGCTGGTAAACATGTATGCTCCCAAATTCACCGCCAGCGGCATGAGCCTGGACGACTTCTGGAAACTCATCGATGCCCTGGACAATGGAGATATACCGCGCAACGATTCCATCGGAGGTGCCAACATCATTGCCTACAACCGGCAGACCGGCGATTTCCGCGTAGTCTTTACCGGAGAGCCCGGCATCTATTACCGCATGGCAGTCACCTTCGGCGACAATGTCTTTTTCGGTTCCTACAGCGCCGACCCTTCGGCCGAACAGTATATCCTGAAGCTCGATCCCGAAGGTCAGTTTACAAAGGTCTTCACGACCAAGAACTCCATTTCCCTGCGTGCCAACTGCGAATACGACGGACACCTCTTCTTTGCCGGAGCTGACGAAAGTACGGAAATCGACGAGATGGAACTGCTGATGGCTATGCTTCAGGGCAAGGTTCCCGGTTATCCGACCAAGATGGCCGTGATGCGCAAAAGCAATGACGACGACACCGTGTGGGACCGTGTTGCCGACTACAGGGACTTCGGCATGATTCCCTACGATAATATCATGAGCAGCTGGGCCGGCTGCCCCATTTGGGAACTGGCATCGCACAACGGCTACATCTATGCCACAGCGCCCAGTACCGAAGGTTTCGTCATCTTCCGCGGACATCCTGCCACCGACAGTGAAGCGGCCAACGAGTACGGCTGGTACTGGGAAGAAGTAGCCGGTCTGAACAACGGCATCAACAATCCCGGTCTGAGCGACGTGAAAGGCGGCGAACCCGGCACCATGCGCTCGCTGATCGGTTCGGTTTACGAATTCAACGGACAGCTGTATGCCTACAACTTCGACCACTCGTTCGGAGGCGAAGCTGCCGCTTTTGCCGGAATCATGCAGACTTTGGCCGGAAAGGATGTAAAGGCCAACGACTATCTGGAGTATATGTACAATTCCCTTCATAATCCCCAGAAAGTCTGGCGGCTGAACGACGAGACCGGCAAGTTTGAGGAACTGAAGAACTTCACCGCGCTCACGGAAGGAACCACCAACGAGTACATCTGGCGAATGGGTGAGTACGACGGGCAGCTGTACATCTCCACCATGGATGCTGGCATTTTCTATGGCTACATGACGCAACTTACCAACGGCTCATTCCTGCAGATGTCACCCGAGGAAATAGAATCAAAAATCAAATACGTTTCCGATGCCGTTGAAATGCTGGCGCAGATGAAGGGCGAACAGGAAATCAAGGAACTGAAAACCAAGATCCAGATGCTGACGCTCTTCCTGTCGGCCTACCTGACATTCGATACGGATAGCGAAGAGATCAAGTTCGAATTCAGGTACAAGGAAATGATCGAAGCCATCAGAATGCTTATACAGATCCAGCTCAACTCGATGGAGGGAGATAACCTGACGGACAAGGCCATCCTCGAAGTGCTGAAAAAAGCGAAGGAAGAGCTCCAGTCCCTTGCCGACAAGATTGATGTGGAAGGTGTCAAAAAATACCTTTACATCAACAATCTGGTGCAGAACAACGAATGGGGCTTCGATCTGTTCCGCACTTCCGACGGCGAGACCTTCGAGACGATTACCCGCAATGGCTTCAACGACAAGTACAACTACGGCTGTCCGTCGTTCCTGGCTACCGAGGAGGGTCTGTACATCGGCACCTGCAATCCGTTCTACGGCGGCCAGCTTTATCTCTTGACCAACCTGCAGGACAAGGATCTTACCGGAATCGGAAACAGCGAATCGGAAGAATTAACCACCGGCATATCCGACTTTATCAGCAACCCCGAAACCCAGGCCGGATTCTATTCCATCGAGGGCCGTCGCCTGAACGGCAAGCCGGCAAGGAGCGGATTCTATATTCATAATGGCCGGAAGATTGTTATCGAATAAGCACAAAATATGAAACACCGAATGTTCCGATGGATGTGGGCAGTCAGCCTGATGACTGCCGGCATCCTTTTGTCCGGCTGTAACCCCAAAGATGCCGGCGTCAGCCCGACCGCCGACAGCAGTCAGTTTGTAACTCTGGCCGAAGCCGTACCCGATGCCATCCTCGAGATACGCTACTACGGAACCTACAACTTTGTGGGTGCCCGCATCGACGGTTACCTGCAGCCCACAGCCTTACTGACCCGCGTGGCGGCCGACAGCCTGAGGGCAGTCAGCAACGATGTGATGGCTCAGGGTTACCGCCTGAAGATTTACGATGCCTACCGTCCGCAAACGGGTGTGGATCACTTTGTACGCTGGGCAGCCGATGTGAACGATACGCTGATGAAGCAATACTTCTATCCGGACCTCGACAAGAGCGTGCTCTTCGAACAGGACTACATCATGGCCAAAAGCGGACACACGCGCGGCAGTACCGTCGACCTCACCCTCTTCGACATGCAGACGGAGAAGGAGCTCGACATGGGCGGCACCTTCGACTGGTTCGGTCCTGAAAGTCATCCCGACTTCTGCGGTGATCCGCAAACGGGCACCTATACGGGCGATAACAGTAAAAGCCCCGCGGGCCGCTCCATTACGGCCCAACAGTTTGCCAACCGCATGATTCTGCGCGAGGCCATGCTGCGTCACGGGTTCAAGCCGCTCAGCAGCGAATGGTGGCACTTCACGCTGCGCGACGAACCCTTCCCCGATACCTACTTCACCTTTCCTGTCCGTCAGATAGAATAATATGTTCAGAACCCGCCTCCGCCTGCTTGCCTTACTGATCGGTGTTTTCAGTCTGGCACTCGTTGCATCGTGTTCGTCCGACGATCACGCCGCATCCACACCTACCCTCAACCGTATTACGGAACGCGGCACGCTGCTGGTAGGTACCACAGGCGATTACCGGCCGCTCACGTACCGCGAAGATTCCGGCTACTATTGGGGCTTCGGCATCGAACTGGCACAGCAGATTGCCCGGCAGATGGATGTCGGCATCACATTTGTGGGCACCTCGTGGCCTACACTTACCGCCGATGTGCTTGCCGAGCCGCAGCTGTTCGATTTCGCCATCGGAGGCATCACCATTACCGACGACAGACGCTCCCGGATGCTGATGTCCGACGGCTACCTGACCAACGGCAAGACCATCCTGTGCCGAGCATCCGATGCCGGCCGTTTCCGGTCATTGTCCGACATCGACCAGCCTGACGTCCGGGTAATGGTGAATCCCGGCGGACTGAACGAGAAGTTCGCGCTCCAGAACCTCACCCAAGCCATCATCATCGTACACCCCAAAAACGAAGAAATCCCCACCTTGATAGCCGAAGGTGAGGCGGACGTCATGATTACCGAGATTACAGAGGCCCCCTGGTACGTGCAGAACGACCCGCGTCTGGCGGCTCCCCTGCTTGACCGGCCGTTCACGAACGGCGAGATCGGTGTGCTGATGCGCAAAGGGCAGGACGATTTGCTGCAGGTCATCAACGACCTCATTGCCCGGATGAAAGCCGACGGCTCCCTCCGCAGCCTCCACGAAAAGTACGGTCTGGTTTACGGGTACTGATTATTCATCGCTTGCCGACAGATAGGACAGTGCTTCTTCGGCTTCGGCAAGACCGGATCTCTGGAGTCTTTCCCTCAACCTTGTTTTTCTCTTTTTCAGGGTTGCCAGATCATCAATGTTCATCAGCATCATGATGCTCCTGTTCCGGAAACGGGCTATCATATATGATAAGAGCTGTGCTCCGTTGCCGTTGATGATACCGGTTGCCTTCACCCGTTTCATAATGTCGTTGAAGTATTCATCGATAACGGCTTCTAACTGCGACTGATTCTGTTCGTCAGATGTCAGTTTCTGTATCTCGCTCTGAAGACGTTCATAAACTTGCTTATGGTCGAACTTATTATTCAGCATATCCGAACAGATGCTATCGATAAACGCAAACTGCCCGGCAAAGAGTTTCTGTACCTTTGTCTGCATTTCCAATTGCTGACTTTGCTGTTTGTCGGACTTATCTGACAATTCTCCCTCCAGATTCTTAATCCGATTGTCCTTAACCATCAACGTATGTGTCAGAACGCTG
>JAGBQS010000119.1 GCA_017632695.1 Bacteroidales bacterium | reverse complement strand
TTCAGGGTCGAAAGGTAGGTGTAAAACCGGCAGCCGACGTCCTGAATGTCGAAGACCACCACATCCACCTCCTTCAGCCATTCCGCCTGAGGCTTCTTGGTCTTTCCGTAAAGGGAATAGACGGTCAGGTTCTTTTTCTTTTCATAATGGCTGTCGCCCACTGCATCGCCCGCACTCACCAGACCCTTGATTCCGTGTTCGGGTGCCATCAGGAACCGGACATCAATGTCGAGGCTGATCAGCGAATCGGCCAGATGGGTATAACCGCCTTCCGCATTTCTGATGACTGAAGTCTGGTTGACCAGCAGCGCCACTTTTTTGTCTTTCAGCAAGGGCACGTAACAGTCGGTCCGGTCGGCTCCGCACAGGACATTTTGGGCACCTGAAAGTGTCGGGGCTGAACAAAACAGGACAAAAACAGTCAAAAAAATCGAAAAAACGGATTTCATTATACCATTATAAAAAAATAAATATTATATTTGCGCCGCAAAGTAAAGGAAAAAAAATGAAACGACAAAATTTATTTTGCAAAATTAAGCAAAAATAATGAACGCGCTAAACATTATTCTCCATTTTTATCCGGACGATACCCCATTGCGGCGTCTGTTGCTGCTGCACAGCACTCAGGTTCGGGACAAGGCTCTGACCATTTTAGGCAATCCGGAACTGAAGGAACTGGACATCGACCTACAGCTGGTCAACGACGGGGCCCTGCTTCACGATATCGGAATTGTGCGCTGCAAGGCACCCGGCATTCTTTGCGAAGGGGAAGCCGATTATCTGCTGCATGGAACCATAGGAGCGGAGATGCTCCGGCAGTACGGGCAGGAGCACGGCCTCGATATGGAGCCCTATGCACGCATCTGCGAACGGCATACCGGCACCGGTCTGACGGCCGACGACATTATCCGCCAGCAGCTTCCGTTGCCGCACAGGGATTTTTGCCCGGAAACAGCCGAAGAGAAGCTGGTTTGCCTGGCCGACAAGTTCTATTCAAAATCATCACCTGAGAAGGAGAAGACTATGGAAAAAGTCCGTAAGTCGGTAGCCAAGTTCGGACCGGAGAGTCTGGATCGGTTTGAAGCGTTATGTAAGATGTTTATGGTAGATTAGATATATGGCACAGAAACGTGATTATTATGAGGTGCTTGGCATCAGCAAGGAGGCCAGCATTGACGAGATTAAAAAGGCCTATCGGAAGATGGCCATCCAGTATCATCCGGACCGTCAGTCCGGAAAGTCGGACGCTGAGAAGAAAGAAGCAGAAGAGAAATTCAAGGAAGTAGCCGAAGCCTACGAGGTACTGAGCGATGCACAGAAGCGTGCCCGCTATGATCAGTACGGCTTCGAGGATCCCGGTATGGGAGGCTTTGGCGGAGGAGCAGGTTTCAATCCGTTTGATATTTTCAACAGTTTCTTCGGCGGCGGTAACGGCGGATTCAGCGGATTCGGCAGCATGTTCGATGAAGATGATGAAGAAGGTTCCGTTGCCCGCGGAGCCAGCATACGCATTCGGGTGAAGGTTTCGCTGACCGATGTCAAGAACGGTGTCGAGAAACATCTGAAGATCAAGAAATATGTTGCCTGTCCGCATTGCAACGGTACGGGAGCCAAGGACGGTACCGAGATTGAGACGTGCAAGACCTGCGGCGGACGCGGACGTGTGGTCAAGACCGTGCGTACCATTTTCGGTATGGCGCAGACGCAGAGCCTGTGTCCGGACTGCAGCGGAACCGGCAAAAAGATCAAGACCAAGTGCCAGCACTGTAACGGCGAGGGCGTTGTTATGGGCGAACAGACCGTTGATGTCAAGATTCCGGCAGGCGTAGCTCAGGGCATGCAGCTCAAGATGAGCGGATTCGGGCACGCCGGACGTCGCGGTGGTGCTAACGGCGACCTGATGGTGATGATCGAGGAGGAGCCTCAGAACACCTTCATCCGTGAGGAAAACAATCTGATTTACGGACTTTTGCTCGATTTCCCGACAGCCTGTCTGGGCGGCGAAGTGGAGATCCCGCTGGTGGAAGGTACCTACAAGCTGAAAATCGACCCGGGCACGCAGCCTAATACGCAGAAACGCCTGAGCGGCTATGGCCTGCCGTCGGTAAACCGCTACGGAAAGGGCGACCTGATTGTCAACATCGGCGTATATGTACCCGAGAAACTGGATAAAGACGAACGTCAGACGCTTGAGCAGCTGCGTGAGCACAAGAACTTCCAGACATCCCCGTCGGTGTTCGATAAGTTCCGTCAGAAGATCCGCAGTTTCTTCCAGTAAACGCATTATCTGCCGGCCGGCATCAGGACCGGTCGGCAGATAACCATTCTTAAAACCAACTATTCAATTATAAACCTTATTAATAATCTAACCCGAATTCTTATGTTAAGGAGATTCCGTATTGCCTTTGCCATTTTCTTTTGGCTGGGAATAACCGTTCTTTTCCTCGACGTTTCAGGCCTGTTGCACGCCTATCTGTCATGGATGGCTTCATTGCAGTTTTTGCCTGCCGTACTGGCCGGTAATGTGGGTATTGTGGTGCTGTTTGTTGTCATCACGTTACTTGCAGGACGTATCTATTGTTCGGTCATCTGTCCGTTGGGAGTGATGCAGGACATCATCAGCCGCATCGCCTCGTGGCTCAATCCGGACAAGAAGAAGCGCAAGTTCGGACGTTTCGGCTATCTGGCAGCCAAGTGGCCGACGTTTTTGCGCTACACCGTACTGGCGGTTTTCCTCGTTGCCCTGTTCCTGGGCTCCGGCACCGTGGTACAGATCTTTGCGCCTTACAGCAGCTATGGCCGTATCATGACCACCATCTTCCGTCCGGGAGTGGACTATGTCAACAACCTGCTGGCCGATTGGGCTGTCGCCAACGACAGTTACACCTTCTCGCATGTGGAACTCTGGATGCGTTCCGGAGCCGTACTGGCAGTAGCTGTGAGCAGTCTGGCCGTCATCGGCATCATGGCACTTTGGGGCGGTCGCCTGTATTGTAATTCCGTCTGCCCGGTAGGAACGGTGCTGGGATTGCTGGCTCGTCGGAGTATTTTCCGTGTACATATCAGTCCGGACAAGTGTACCAAGTGCGGTCTGTGCGAACGCAAATGCAAGGCAATGGCCATCAATGCCAAGGAGCATTTTGTGGATACCACCCGCTGCGTGGATTGCTTCGACTGTCTGGATGCCTGTCATACAGGAGCCCTGAAATACGGAATGGTAAAGAATGCGGCTGCGCCCGTGAAAACCGAAGCGAAGAGCGCCAATGAAGGCAAAACCGACGCATCGCGCCGTGCTTTCCTGACCACCGCAGTGTCTGTGGCAGCCATCGCCAAGCTGCAGGCCGATACCAAGATTGTGGACGGCGGACTGGCAGCCATCGAGGATAAGAAGCCCTATCAACGGCAGACACCCGTCTGTCCTCCGGGTGCCGTTTCATTGCGCAACCTTCAGCAGAAATGTACCGGTTGCCTGCTTTGTGTGTCGGCCTGCCCCAACAACGTACTCCGTCCGTCAACGGGCCTGCTGCACTTCATGCAGCCCACATTGAGCTACGAGTATAACCATTGCCGTCCGGAATGCCACGCATGCAGCGATGTGTGTCCGGCAGGAGCCATTCTGCCGTTAGGAACGACGCACGAGGAGAAGATGGCACGCAAGTCGAGCCTGAAGATCGGCCGTGCCGTCTGGATTGCCGACAACTGCGTTCCGCTTACCGATGGCGTAAACTGCGGCAACTGTGCTGTACACTGTCCGGCAGGAGCCATCAAGATGGTTCCGAGCAACCCCGACGACCGCAAATCGGTACGTATCCCGGTGGTCGACGAGGAGCGCTGCATCGGCTGCGGAGCCTGCGAGCATCTGTGTCCGTCGCGTCCGTATTCGGCCATTCATGTGGAGGGTATCGAAGTACAGCGTGAAATTTAACCTTCAAATCCGAAAAGCCTTATGAAAAATTTAGATAGAAGAGAGTTTTTGAAGCGTGTGGGAGCAGCCGGAGCCGTTGTGGGCGCCACAGTTGCACTGGACAGTTGTACGGGCGGGGCAGGAACCGGAGCCGTCAGCGGTGTGATTACCGGCGGCAACAACGGAACGGGCGAAAAGCCTATCGGACCGATGACCCATCGTACCAACCGTCGCGGTGATGATCAGGTATCCCTGCTGGGCTATGGCTGTATGCGCTGGCCTACGGTTTCTCGAAGCAAGGTGCAGCCCGACGGTAACGACATCGACCAGGAACAGGTCAACCGCCTGGTGGACTATGCCATCGAGCACGGCGTAAACTATTTTGATGCCAGTCCGGTTTATTGCAAGGGTTTCTGCGAGAAGGCCACAGGCATTGCACTGTCTCGTCATCCGCGCGAGAGCTATTACATTGCAACCAAACTGTCCAACTTTGCCGAATCCCTGCAGTCGCGTGAGGCGGGCATCCGGATGTTCCAAAACTCCCTGCGCGAGCTTCAGGTGGATTACATCGACTACTACCTGCTGCATTCCGTAGGCGGTGGCGGAATGGCCAACTTCAGCAAGCGGTACCTGGACAACGGCATGCTGGACTATTGCATGGAACAGCGCGAAAAAGGGGTGATCCGCAATCTGGGCTTCTCCTTCCACGGCGATGTGGAGGTATTCAACTGGCTGCTGGCCAACGACGATAAATATCATTGGGATTTCGTGCAGATCCAGATGAACTACGTGGACTGGCTGCATGCCGAGGAGCAGAGCCGCAACAACGTGAATGCCGTTTATCTGTATGGCGAACTCCAGAAGCGCGGCATCCCAGCCGTCATCATGGAGCCCTTGCTGGGCGGCCGTCTCAGCAAACTGCCCGTACACGTTCAGAATCACCTGAAGGAACGTCGTCCCGACATGAGCGTTGCCTCCTGGGCATTCCGTTTCTGCGGCACCTATCCCGGTGTGATGACCGTCCTGAGCGGTATGACCTATATGGAGCATCTGCAGGACAATCTGCGCTCGTTCTGTCCGCTCGACGCCCTTACCGATGAGGACTTGGCCTACCTCGAGGAAACGGCAAATAACATCCTGACTTATCCTACCGTTCCGTGCAATGACTGCAACTATTGCATGCCCTGTCCGTACGGCATCAATATTCCCGCCATCTTTGTACACTACAACAAGCTTGTCAACGAAGGTGTTGTGCCCAAGGATGCCGAGGATCCCGACTATCGGGAACTGCGCCGCAAGTACCTGATCAGCTTCGACCGTGCCGTTCCTGCCATCCGTCAGGCCGACCATTGCATCGGCTGTAACCAGTGTTCATCGCACTGTCCGCAGAACATCCGCATCCCGCAGCAGCTCCGCCGCATTGCCAAGCGCATTGAGGACCTCCGGCAGAATCTGTAATCCAATTGATAATTGACAGTTGACAGTTGATAATTGATTCTGAACGACGCAAAGAAATGAATTCTACAGAATTATTTGGACAGATTTGTCGCGACATGGGAATACTTGCCGATAGTGAGCCCATGATGAAGCGTGTGGCAAAATACCTTCGGAAACTGGTGGCAGAAAAGCAGGCAAATCCTACGGAATTAACCCATTCCGATGATAAGTAAATAAATCGGTTTCTCACTTTCCCTCGCTTCGGAAAGCTAGATCCTTTGCGTACTTTCGGGAAAGTTTTTCTG